>JAUYHV010000046.1 GCA_030689845.1 Dehalococcoidia bacterium | reverse complement strand
CGGCATGATTGACGTGTCCCTCCAGGCCATGGTATATACCGGGGAGAAATGGATCGGGGCGCCGGCCGCCGCCGAGTTAATGGCGACAAAACCCACCTATTTCGTCTCCCTGGGAGACCCCGCGGCCCATAAAATCGCCCGGGAGAAAAGCGGGTACCCCATAGGCACAGTAACGTTGAAACCGGGGGAACTCGGTCCGACGCAGACGGATACGGTTTACGCCGTGGACTTCCCCAATAACTGGTACGTGGATGCCTCCATGGACGCGGAAATAGTGTACGAACTGGTTAAAACTATTCAGCAGCACGCCGGCGAGTTTGGATCTTATACGGCGGATGGTAAAGGATTGAACCAGAAAAATATTGGCGGCATAGCCATCGATGAAAAAGATTTCCATCCCGGGGCTGTTAAACTGTTCAAGGAAAAAGGGGTTAAAATAGGACTGGATTAGGTACCCCGCTGGGGCTGCTCGGTTATCCGGGCAGCCCCCATTTTTATACCTGCAAAAATAACTAATTTGATTCTTGCACTACCGGTGTTATGCTCATGGCAGAAGGTTACCTGAAAAATGACGGCGGAAAGTAAGACCGGCTCCTGGAAAGCCCTGGACATAATCATTGCCATACTGGCCGTAGCCATGGTGGCTTATCAGTTGCTCAGCACCCAATACCTGCTGCAAACCACGACAGGGCACAAAAATACCCACCTCGGTCTTGCCCTGTTGCTGGTATATCTCACCGCCACTAAAAGCGCCCGGAGGCTGTGGCCCCTGATGTTGCTGGCCGCGCTGCTTTCCGTTGCCTCTGTCGGTTACGTTCATATCTTTCAGGACGGTTTGCAGGAGAGAGTGGGATTTCCCACAAATATAGACATGGTTATAGGGTTGATGTTGATTGTCCTGGTACTGGAAGGTACGAGGAGGAGTTTCGGGCCGGTTTTGCCCCTGATATGCAGTCTTGCTGTTGCCTACGCATTTTTAGGTCATTTAATTCCCGGACCGCTTCACTCCCCGGATTTTTCATTCGGGCAGATAATATCCAGGCTGAGTATCGGTTTGGACGGTATCTATGGGTTGG
>JAUYHV010000034.1 GCA_030689845.1 Dehalococcoidia bacterium | reverse complement strand
GGGGATGAAAAAATTCAAGCCTGTCGGAAAAGTGGGGATAGTTCTGGCCACTCTGCTTCTTTTCTTGGCGCCGGTTACGTTAATATCCGATTTAACCCAACCTTTGCGTTTCTGGTTTCTGTTTCCCCATTTGAATATCACGTCCCCCATTACATGGGGAAGTTTTTTGTTGACCCTGTATCCTATGAATTGTATTGTTTACGCCTTTTTCATGTTCAAAGGGGATATGAGATTAACCCGCGTATTTGCCATGATTGGCATACCCCTGGCTATTTCGGTCCATGGTTACACGGGTTTTATTTTGGCTTTAGGAAAGGCCAGGGTGCTATGGAACACGGCCTTAATGCCTTCTTATTTCCTGGTTTCAGCGATGGTATCCGGCATTGCCTTGATGATACTTACAGTAATAATTCGAGACAGGTTTTTTACCCGGGAGAAAAAAATAAACAAGGAAATTGTTTTCAGCTTGACCGGTATGCTGAGCATTACCATAGTACTGGACCTTTTTCTTGCCTTTTCCGATGTCCTTGTTTTATTGACATCCGACACTGAGGCCAGAGAGAATGCCTTTTTGTTATTGAGCGGGGGATTCAGGAACTATTTTCTCGGAATAGAAATATTCCTGGGAGCCTTAATTCCTTTAATAATAATTAACATGCGTTGGACCAGAAACAATATTCCTGCAGTTAGTATTGCCTCGGTCTTGATTATGATAGGCATTCTGGCTATGAGATACGTAATGGTTGTGGGCGGACAAACTATTCCATTGAGTTAGGATAATAATGGAAAAGATAGGACGACGGAATTTTTTAAAACTTTGCGGCGGGACAGCCGGAATATTAACCCTTGGAAAAGCGGCTAACGAGGTTGCGCAAGCTTCGGTGCGACCGGGAGAAAACGTTTCCCGGGCAACCAGGAGGTTCCGGCAATCTACCCCGACTACATGTCAACTTTGCCACGCGCGCTGCGGCGTCATTTGTTTCGTTGAAGATGCTCGTGTGGTAAAAATTGAGGGTAACCCGGAACACCCGGGAAACAGAGGAAAAATATGTGCTAAAGGTCAGGCGGGAATAAATCTTGCCTATAATCCCGACAGGATTTTGTACCCGTTGAAAAGGGTGGGCAAGCGGGGAGAAGGTAAATGGGAAAGGATTAGTTGGGATGAGGCATTGTCTTTAATTTCTCAAAAGCTGACCACAATAAGGGATTCCGGCAGTCCTGAAACCTTTGTTTTCCAGGCAGGTACGATGGCAACGTCGCCATTAGTAGCCCGTTTTGTAAAGGCTTTCGGCACCCCAAATGGTTTTGCTTCCATCCCTAACAGTGATACGAACCGCCTCATTGCCTTGAACCAGACCTGGGGGGAGATGGAAGAGGTAAGTGACCTTGCCAACAGCAAGTTTATTCTTAATTTCGGGGCAAATCCCTATGAGACTTACCGTTACCATTTGCCTGTAGCTCAGAGATTAATTGAAGGAAGAACCAATAACCGGGCTAAATTTGTAACTTTTGACGTTCGATTATCCCAAACCGCCGGTCGGAGCGATGAGTGGTTTCCCATCAATCCCGGTACCGACGGCCTTGTGGCCCTGACTATGGCGAACGTTATTATGCAGGAAAACTTGCATGATGGAGACTTTATAGACCGCTGGTGTAATTATTCCCAGGATGATTTGAAGTCCCATCTTGGGCAATACACTCCGGGCATGGCTGCGTTTATGAGCGGAATAGCGGAAGAAGACGTAATACGGTTGGCCCGGGAATTTGCATCCACCAAGCCAGCGACTACCATAAGTGGGGCCGGTGTTTCCATGCGGCACAACGGTCTCCAGAGCGTGCGCAGTATCTTTTTATTGAATGCCATTACAGGTAATATTGATTCAAGAGGCGGGTATTGTATGCCCCGGTATTTCCCGGCAAAAGAAGCCGGTCCTGAACCACCGGGAAATGATATAGCGGGAGGCTTAGCGTCAACTGATAATTTCCCTTTTAATAGTAAAACTTTATCCCATTCAATTCTCAAGTTAATACAGGACCAGCAAAGACCCGTCGAATTACTGATGACGTATATGTTTAACCCGGCATATTCAAATGCGGCCAACCGTCAAGAGGCCGAAGTATTGAAAGACGAGGGGCTCATCCGTTTATCCGTAGTCGTGGATATATTTATGACCGAAACGGCAGCTCTGGCTGATATTGTTTTACCGGATGTAACTTACCTGGAAAGGTGGGGTATAGAAACCGGACCGGCGATGGGAATGGTTCCATATTTGGCCCTCAGGCAGCCTGTTATCAATCCCCTCGGGGAGGCCCGCTCTTTTGAGGACGTATGCATCGATATCGCAAAAAAGATAGGCGGGATGGATGAGTATTTCAAATTCAGGACTTCAGAAAGTTACTATAAGCAGGTTATCCTGGAGAGTTTGGCCTCGGAAGGTATAGGTGGTTGGGAAGATCTGAAAACTCATGGAGTTTTATCAAAAGGTGGTTCACCCGTCTATAAATCATATGCTGCCAGGGGATTTTCTACAAAGTCGGGCAAACTCGAGTTGTTTTCAGATAGCCTTGCAAAAGCAGGGATGTCACCATTGCCGGACTGGGAAAACGTGCCGGGATATGAAAAAGAAGATAACGAGGCATTATATTTTGTAACCTTTAAATGGAACGTTTTAACGTCTTTCACGGCTCCGAGTAAATGGTTATCAGAAATTGTTCATGACGATGCGCTGTGGATGAACGTGAAAACCGCTGAGGAACTGGGAATCGGCAAAGGGGATAACATAAAAATTATTGGTCCAGCCGGGGAAATCGAAACAAAAGTAAGACTTACACAGGGAATAAATCCTAATGTCGTTGCTATGTCCGGCCAGGTCGGCCATTGGGAAATGGGACGGGTTGCCAGAGCGGAAAAATTTATAAGCGATGATCCGGATACCCGATTTGTATGGTGGGGAAGGCATGGAAACGGGGTTCATCCCAACTCGATTATGGCAGCAAGTATATCTCCGGTCACTGGCGCTCAAATCTGGCATGATAATAAAGTTAAAGTCGTAAAGGTATAAAAAAGCTGACATGACCATGGTGCGAACTGACGCGGGTAACAGGATTAACAGGAGACATTTTTTAAGTGAATTGATGGCTTTTACGGGCTACACTGCGACCCGTCCGCTTATCGACATGGTGGAGCCAAGCAAACAGTGCTGGTTGGAGATAGTCCAGGACAAATACGATTCAACAAAATGGTATTTGAATCTTTATGAAGGTTTTGTATTTGGAAATCTCGAAAAGGCTTCTCTGAAGAAACATTGGATAGAATCTGAAAAAGCCGGGGGTATAAGCAAGAATTTTTCGACATACCCTTACAGGATTTGGTACAGCAACGGCGAAAGGAGGCAGAGTTTTAAATGAGAGCAGGGACCAGAGATAGTTTTAACTGGAAAAAGACATTATTCTTCGCATCTATATCGGTAATAACGATCACTTTATGGGTTTTTTGGCTGGCATCCTTAGCCATCGCGACTTACACGCGGGAGTCTATAGTGCTTTCAACTCCCACCAACCAGGCCCTGGTAATATCTACCTTTTTTATGCTGGCCGGACTTGTGCTGCTAAGTATTCAAATAGTTAATATAGTCGAGCATTTTGTCGGGAAACATTGAATGTTATTTAAAGGAGGAAAGGGAAAATGAATCTAACAAGGGTGAGGATGAAGTCTCGAAGGGCTAAAAATAATGAAGCCGTCGAGGAAGGAAGTACGAAACGGGAAGTATTCAGTGATGTTCTTCTCGGTTTTGGAGCTGCTTTGGCACTTGGAGCATTATTTGTCCTGGCCTACCTGTCGACACAGTACCAGGCTTTCCGTAACCCCTACTTTGTTCTTGTTTTGTTGCTGTGTATCATTCTTATGGCTATTGGCGGCGTGATGCTCATCTGCGGCAGAATTATAGACCGTTAATAAAAACTGCGCCCGAAATTAAGTATCTGTTGCTGGGGTAGATGGTTCTTAACCTTTAACGACCCCGAGCGGTCTTGTGCGGAAGACGAGGCGAGATATGCCGGCATTATGGACGACGTTGACGATGGAAGTGACGTCTTTGTAAGCTTCCGACGCTTCTTCTGCCAGGTCATGGACGTTTCCCGTTCGAACGGTTATACCCCTGGCTGCAAGGTCGTTTAATACCTGGAGTCCTTTCAGTTGTTTTTTTGCCGCTTTTCGACTCTGCAACCTGCCGGCGCCATGACAGGTCGATCCGAAAGTTTCACTCATAGACCTCTCCGTGCCAACCAGGACAAAGGAGTGTCTTCCCATATCGCCGGGTATTAAAACCGGCTGACCTATACTTTGATAACGTTGGGGTAGTAAAGGGTGACCTGCGGGGAGGGACCGGGTAGCGCCCTTCCTGTGAATGCATAATTTTTCTTTTTTTCCGTTAATAGTGTGTTCTTCGATTTTGGCTATGTTGTGAGCAACGTCGTAGATTAAATCCATTCCAAGGTCTTGTTCGCTTATTTTCAGGGTAGTGGAAAGCGCTACCCGGCACAAGTGGGTAATACACTGGCGATTGGCCCAGGCATAGTTTGCCGCACCCCGCATAGCTGAGAGGTATGCCTGTCCCTCCCTGGAACTGATCGGAGCACAAGCGAGCTGTTTATCGGGAAGCTCAATATTATGACGTTGCAGGCCGGATACCATATCTTTGGTATAATCAGTGCAAACCTGGTGGCCGAGTCCCCTTGAACCACAGTGGATCATCATCACAATTTGGCCATGGTTTTCAATCCCCATGACCCTCGCCGCATTTTTATCATAAATATGATCGATTACCGCCACTTCGAGGAAATGATTGCCTGAGCCTAAAGTGCCGAGCTGGGGTATGCCCCGTTCTTTTGCTTTGCTGCTAACATCGGCGGGATCTACACCTTCGACCCGTCCTCTGTCTTCTGTGTTATCGAGGTCCTCTATCCTGCCGTACCCCAGTTTTACCGCCCATTTAGAGCCATTTACCAGGATATCATCGACTGCAGATTGATTCAATTGAATTCTACCACATGATCCTACGCCGGACGGTACAGCCGAGTAGAGAGCGCCGACAATATCTTTAATTTTTACTTTAATATCTTTTTCAGTCAGGTTTGTGCGGAGTATTCTTATTCCGCAATTGATATCAAATCCCACGCCCCCCGGGGATATAACTCCGTCACGAAGGTTGGTAGCGGCAACACCACCTATCGGAAAACCATACCCCAGGTGGATGTCGGGCATTGCCAGAGAATAACCGACTATACCCGGTAGAAAAGCTACGTTGGAAACCTGTTCCACGGCCTTATCTTCAAATATTTGATCCAGCATGGACTCTTCAGCATAAATAATACCGGGAACTTTCATGCCCGGTTTATAAGTTACCGGTAACATCCAGCGGTAATCATCTATTTTTTCAAGGATACCGTGCTTTTTTACCATTATCTTACCCGCTACACGTCAAAAATAACGGTTGCCTGTCTCTTATCTTTGTTCACCTGCAGGAGGTGGAAAGTGGCAGCTTTTACTCCTTTTTTCAGGTGGTGCCGCCTGGCGTCAAACACCTCACCAAAGCATGTTGCTTTCAGGTGGGTTTCATTCATTTCTTTAATCTCGAAACGTTTAAATAAAACACTACTGACATCAAATATATATATCAGCTCATTTAACCAGGTAAAAAGGAGTGATTCTATGTCCTGGCCGGAGACGGTAATATCCCGGGTATAATTTTCTTTGACATTACGCAAATCAGCAATGATTGAGAAGAGTCCGTAAGCGGAATTGGCAAATATTTCTTCCAAATCATTGCCATAAGCCACAATTCCCAGGTCGGCTGTGTGTTCAACAAAAGTAAAACGTTTCAAAAGGGTTGTGATAAAAAAGTGCGTCTATTTTATTAATAGTTTGGCCCGCTTTACGGTGTCCGTAATGTCCCGTACCGCTGTGACAATATCCTGGGCGCCTATTGCGGCAGAGATTACAGCCACGCCCTCCGCACCGGCGGTAATTACCTGTGCGGCGTTATCCTTCGTTATGCCACCTATTCCCACTACAGGTAAATTACATACACGCTTTATTTGTGAGATAGTTACCGGTCCTATAGGAGCCCCCGCATCCGGTTTGGTGGACGTGGCATAAATTGCACCAACGCCCAGGTAAGAGGCGCCCTCTCGTTGGGCCATTAACGCCTCGTCAACGTTACCGGCAGAAGCGCCAATAATTTTATCCGGACCTAACAGCGTTCTGGCATCGGTAACCGCCATGTCGTCAGGACCAAGATGAACCCCATCGGCCTCCACGGCAAGGGCTATGTCAACCCTGTCATTAACTATAAAAGGGATGTTATTTTTTGCACATATGCTTTTAACGATTCTTGCCATTTCCACTATTTGCCTTGTTTCAGCCCTTTTTTCCCTCAGTTGTATCATGCTGGCCCCTCCTTTGATGGCTGAGGCGGTTACATCTTCAAGGCTTCTCCCTTTTGAGAAATTAAGGTCGATAATTACGTAAACGTCCAGGACAAAGTTCATATCATTTCTCCGGATAAGTTCCTGATAATATCTTCGTGTTTTGCACAAAAGTCCCTGCCGTTTAGCTGAGCAGCCAGTACTTCGCTCTGCCAGTGGGCATTGAAAAGCCGGCAATTACTGTCTGAACAAAAAGGTTCACCGGTGAGATGATAAAACACAGCTTGTGCAACATATCCTTTCACCACATCAGTCAGACGTTTATCATCAAAATCAATAAAGTTGTCCCTGAATTGTTCTTTTAATTCAATATCTACGGCGTCAGCCATTTTGATGCTCTCATACCTCTGTTTAAGTAAATAATATTCCCGTGGCTTAGCTGGGGCTTCCACCAGTCCTGTACTTGAAAGAATATTCGGGTAACCGAATACGGCAACCCTGGCGTGGTAACGCCTGTCGTTTTCGTCGTATGTGCCAATGAGCTGGTTCGTGAAAACCACGTGGATGTGCTGCTTGTTATTTTCTGAATCAGGGATCAAAAGATGAAGATTATTCATCAGAGAAAATCCATCGTATAGCAATCCAAAGGTGCTTTTGTTAGGTTGTGACAGGCGCCGCTTTTCAAATTCTATTTCTCCGTACAGCGGAACCAAAGGGTGTGCCGGCTGGTTTAAGTTGCGCACTTTCAAGGAGGCAAATTGCTCGGCCACGGTACGTAACGCCCCTTCCCGTTCTCTCAATGGTAACCGCTCAAGGTAATGCGTAATAAAAGGGGGCCGCAACTCAACCCTGATATTGGGAAACCAATTATTTATGAAAGGCTTTATCTCAGGCAGGAACAGGTTTTTCAGGGAGGCTTCGCCGTATATAATCAAAATTGGGGACTTCATAAGATCAGGTTACCTTTCAACTACCCATACTTCAGGATGTTTTTATGCAATTATACCCTTTGTTGATATTTACTCCCTTATCCACGGGAAAATATCAAGCCAGAATAATTATTATAGCAAAGAAGAGATATTATTAAAAAGCCCAAATTCCTGGATAGTATTTTAAAACAAAGCCCGGGAAAGGAAAGGTATGGATTTCCCGGGTCGGGTCTGGCAGGTTCCCGGTTATTTAACGGGCGAACCGTCTCAGTCTATTTATTTCCTGCGAGGTATTTCACAGCTTCTTCGGCAGCACGGTGCCCTGAGAGAAGCATCCCTCCAAAGGTAGGGCCCATCCTGGGAAGACCAAAGACCGTTGAAGTTGCCATCCCGCAAACTATAAGCCCGGGATGTACTACTCCCGTGTGTTCCACAACGAGGTCCTCTGACCGCTCCACCCACATGGCGCCAAAACCTATAGTCTTTAAGAGGCCACGCTCTTCAAGTTTCTTGCAAACAACCGCGTCATGTCCTGTGGCATCTATAATGAGGCGGGCTTCCAGGGCTATCGGGTCAACGCAGGTTATTTCGCGGGGTAAGGCATTGACCGGGGTCCAGTTGATGACTACCCCGGAAACCCTGTTGGCTTCCCTGAGGACGACATCATCGAACGTGGTCATGTTGAGGAATTTCACTCCTGCATCACAGGCTGCAGCAATAAGCTTGGAGCAGGCATGCGGACCATCGGCTACATATAGTCCTTCAACTGCTTTTTCATAAGGCACTTTCAGTTCGTCAAGGTGTTTCTGGGCTGGGGCCCTAAAAGTAACCTTGTTCATCAGGAATCCGCCGATCCAGAAACCTCCGCCGAGGTAATTATTCCGTTCTATTATCAGGACTTTGAAGCCCTGTCGGCAGAGTTCTCTCCCTGCTGTTAAACCAGCGGGACCGGCTCCAATAATAATAATGTCGCTGTCGGCATATTGATCGAATTGCTTCATAAATCCTGAAACAATCGCTCGGGTAACGTCTTTTTCTGAAACCGGGGAAAATATAGACATGTATGTTATCCTCCTGTGCAAAAAAGAATTTTACGATACCCGGGAAGCCGTGTCAAATACGTCCCGTGCTTTTTCTGATACCCGTTGGTTTTTTCAGGTTGAAAGCGTTTAGTGTATAATTCGTAACTGAAACCAGGTTTGACTAATTCGGAGAACATCAGGAAGATAATGAACAAAGTTATTGCCATAGTAGGCATGGCAGGTTCGGGGAAATCCGAGGTTACCCGGGAATTTGAAAAAACGGGTTACAAACGGATTCGTTTTGGCGACATTACGGACCTGGAAATAAAAAGGAGGGGATTGAAGTTAGATGAGAAAAACGAACGCTTTATAAGGGAAATGCTAAGGGAAGAGCACGGGATGGCGGCGTATGCATTGCTGAACCTGCCGAAGATAACCGAGTCCCTGGAAAGGTCCTCTGTTGTAATCGACGGACTGTATTCATGGGAGGAATTCAAATTATTAAAAGAACGTTTAATTAATGAATTAATAATACTTGCAGTATACGCCTCTCCCAAAACAAGGTATAAAAGGTTGCTGGGAAGAAGAGAAAGGAACCTGGATTTGGGGGATGCTCAACGAAGAGACGCAGCCGAAATAGAGAAAATAAATAAAGGCGGGCCGATAGCCATGGCCGATTTTACCGTTGTTAACGATACCTCTCTGGTCGATCTTTTAAGCAAAACCCGGGAAATAATAGATTTAATCGAAGGGCAGAGGGCGTGAGACCTTCCCGGGACGAGTATTTCTTGAAAATAGCCTCGGTCGTGGCGGAACGTTCAACCTGCCTGCGGCATCACGTTGGGGCAGTGGCGGTTAAAAACTTACACATCCTGACTACCGGTTATAACGGCGCTCCGTCAGGATTGCCAGACTGTCTCGAACTCGGATGTCTTCGCGAGGAGCTTGGTATTCCGTCGGGGACACGCCACGAAATCTGCCGTGCCATACACGCTGAACAGAATGTAATCGTACAGGCCGCCCTGCACGGCGTTAGTTTGGAGGGAGCAACAATTTACTGCACCCATACTCCCTGTGTCCTTTGCGCAAAGATGCTGGTCAATTCGAGGATAAGCAGGTTTGTTTCTTTCGGCCGGTATAATGACGATTCTTTTGAGGAACTGTTCAAAAACTCCGGCATCGATGTCGCTGTTTTGAATAAACCCCCACCGATTATTTCATATTTAGAATAATCCAGGCAGTTGATAGGGAGAGAACACATGATAAATCCGTCATTAAATTTTGAGGACAGGTACTGGCCTTTTGATAATTACCGCCAGAATTATAAACATTCCATGGAAGACCCTGAAGCTTTCTGGGCTGCGGAGGCAGCCAAATTGACCTGGTTCAAAAGCTGGGATAAGGTCTTGAAATGGAACCCTCCTTATGCCAGGTGGTTCGTCGGGGGGCTCCTGAACGCTTCATACCTGTGTGTCGACCAGCACCTTCAAAGCTGGCGAAGGAGTAAGGTTGCCATTTACTGGGAGGGTGAGCCCGGTGATATTCGTCTTTTGAGTTATTCCCTTTTATACCGTGAAGTTAACAGATATGCCTCTATACTTAAAGACATGGGAGTTGAGAATGGAGACAGGGTAGCCCTGTATTTGCCTATGATACCAGACCTTCCTATTTTTATGCTCGCCTGTGCCAGGATTGGAGCTATTCACACGGTTATATTTTCCGGGTTTAGCGCCCAGGCCCTTGCTGACAGAGTGAATGACACAGGAGCCAAAATAGTAATTACTGCTGACGGTGGATTCAGAAGAGGGAAGACTATTCCCCTGAAAAAAGTGGTTGATGAAACGGTTAAATTGACGCCTTGCGTTGAAAGGGTAATAGTTGTAAAAAGGACCAACGAGCCTGTAATCATGAAAGAAGGAAGGGATGTTTGGCTGGAGGAACTCCTCAAGGGAAATAACAGTATTGTAGAACCGGTTCCGGTGGAGGCGACCCATCCCCTTTTCAT
>JAUYHV010000031.1 GCA_030689845.1 Dehalococcoidia bacterium | reverse complement strand
TGGAGGTGACCGCCTGGACGGATGACGATGAGATTATGGGACTGCGCCACCGAGAGCACCCGGTACAGGGAGTCCAGTTCCACCCCGAGTCCTTCATGACCGGAGCAGGGAAGGAATTGCTGAGGAATTTTTTGCAAGGGGATTAGAAAGAGAGGGGGGGTAAAATCCCCCTTACCCCCCCTTTTTCAAAGGGGGAGACTTTAAAAATAGAATTACATCTCCCTTTAGTAACGGGAGATTGAGAGGGATTTAAAAATGGGAGGGCGAGGTAAGGCTTTCAGGTGTTTCCAGAGGGGCGAAGCCACCCCTATGAAAGGGCGTTCAAGAGGGACGCAGTCCATCAACCATCCCGTCATTCCGTGCTTGACACGGAATCCAGGTGGGGTGGTGGCACTGGATTCCGGCTTCCGCCGGAATGACAAATGGGTAGGCAGTTAAGGAGGGGGGACACAGGGGGTGAGGTATTAGGAAATGAGCAAAAAAGAAATAATTGGTTTGCTTGTTGCAGGTATTATTTTCGCTATTGTGCTTGCAATCGTGCTCTCATTAAAGCTAATTGACGTTGCGCAAGCGATTCAGATAATAATAACCTTTGTTCTTGTACTGGTTACTGTTGTCTACGTAAAACGTACCGCCGACATTGCTAAAGCTACCAAACAGCAGGCTGACGCCAGCATGAAAATGGCGGAGGAGATGAGAGAGCAATGGCAAAGTGAAGCACGACCTCATCTACTATTGAGATTAAAGGATGGGTGTGTTCCGTGGGACCCTAATTCGGGTGGGGTAGTGGGGGCAGGAGGGCCGATGGATTGGAAACCTTTTACAGTGATGATCGCGAATGGAGGCAAAGGGCCGGCAGTGAATATCTGTGCGGGTTTTTGGTTCCCAGAAGACGTTAGTCCTTTTTTAAACAGTGTAGGCTACCTCATGCCTGGTCAGGAATGCCCTGTCAGCATCATGGCACTACCTATGGTCAGTTCTAGGGCACAGGAGAAAACCTTTTGGTTGCCAGAACTACGTAAGCGGGTTGGGCATCACAAGCCGGGGGTCGTAGCCGTTGAATGCAGAGATAGTCATAGTCGTAAGTGGGTCAGCTATCTCTACCTCGTTCATCCGGTAAATGATGCGTCTATCGTTTTAGAGGGTACGCAAAGTATAATGGAGGTAACTAACCAATGATCAGAGAAGCCATTCAAACCTTAATAACCGGAAAATCGCTGAGCAGGCAGGAATCCGCT
>JAUYHV010000026.1 GCA_030689845.1 Dehalococcoidia bacterium | reverse complement strand
ACTTGAATAAACACATATTTTCCTTTTGGCATGTAGTGTTGAACGATACAGATAACATATGCCGTCTTATTTATGATACCCCGGTTGACATTGATAACTGGTTCAGGCAGAAAGAAGTTCAAAATAATGCTGAGCAGCATTCGTTATTAGAGCTTGGTTTTTCAACATTTTTTCTTAATAGGTCGAATCGTTCAGGTATTATTAATGGCGGTGTAATAGGCGGTAAACGACAGGATGGTCCTTGGAAAATTGATGCGCGTTATAACAAAACTGACCTTATTGCAAGGATAGAAAAGATAAGTAGATTTGCTGACCACATCAGTTTATACAATCTTGACGCTGCCAAGTTCATTGCTAAAATAATTCCTAATTTACCGCTACAATCTATCATTTATTTGGACCCACCTTATTACAATAAGGGCAGTGATTTATATGAGAATCACTATTGTTACAATGACCATGTAAAAATCTCAAGTCTTTTATCTAGCGTAATGCAAAAATGGATTGTATCCTACGATAATACACCAGAAATAAAGGTAATGTATCAGAATTACCGAAGTATTCCTTATAAACTCAGTTACAGTGCTGCTGACCGTTATAGTGGAGCAGAAATAATGTTTTTCAGTGATAATTTGAAAATCCCTAATACGGATAACCCTGTGAAAGTTAAAGCCGTTCATGTCTACTAGTTAAAACTATGATGCAATCCTGGACTGGTGGGTTAGACTTCAACCCTCTTATAGGAAGCGGCTGCGAAGCTGACCGCAGCCGGCATCTATATCGAGGCCCCTCCGTTGACGGAGGGTGCAGGGGATATGGCGTTCTTTTAGCAGGTCCTCGAAAGCAAGGACAGCGCTTTTTGCCGACGGCCTGAAGCGGCCGTTGCGGGTAATATTAGCCTGAATGAGGTTGACGTGGCAGTTGATCTTCGATAATAACCGGGCCAGGGAACGGGCGTGCTCTAACGAGTCGTTTATACCATCGAAAAGGGTATATTCAAAGGTGGGACGGCGTCCCGTGCTCTCGATGTATTCCCGGCAGGCGGGAATGAGTTGTTCAAGGGGATAGCTTTTATTCAGCGGTACCAGCAGGTCCCTTAGGGTGTTATCTGCGGCGTGAAGGGATATTGCCAGCCCAAGCTGGGATTTTTCCTGGCTCAGGCGCTGTATCCCGGGCACCAGGCCGGCTGTGGAGATGACCATGCTACGGGCCCTTAGCCCGAAACCCAGGGGGGAGTTGAGCCTTTCAATTGCCTGCATGAGGGCGTCATAGTTTGCCAGCGGCTCCCCCATGCCCATGAAGACCAGGTTGGTAATGTGGCCCATTGTCTTTTCTGAACTGTTTCCCGGTACGCTGATGCCGTCCCGGAGCCGTCGGGCATAATAAAGCGCCTGGTCTATTATCTCACCCGCTGTCAGGTTGCGTTCATAGCCCTGCTGGCCGGTGGCGCAGAAAGGGCAGCCTACAGGGCATCCAACCTGCGTGGAGAGGCAGATGGTATTGCGGGACTTGCCTGCGGCAGTGGGATAGGGCATGAGGGTTGATTCAATCGTTTTACCGTCTCTTAAGGAGAAGAGTGTTTTTAATGTGCCGTCACCGGCTGCTGCTTCGTAAGACGGGGTGAGGCTGTGCAAACAGGTCTCCTTCGCCAGCTTACTGCGAAGGGATTGGGGAATATCGGTCATCTCGTCGAAAGATACGGCAAGCCCCCGGTAAATCCAGTGCTGTAACTGCCGGGCCCGGAAAGGCGGCTCCCCCAGGGATGTTAGCAGTTCCTGAAGTTGGGTGTCTGTGGTGTCAGTAATACAGATAGGTGTTGCCATTTTTTATTTCATTGTTCCTGTGACTTATTATATATCATACGTACGGGCAGGGACGCCCGTGCCACCCTGCATTTAAAAACCAGGTTCGGGAGGGCGCACAGGCTCCGCGTCGGGGAGTGTCAGCAGGTTCAAAAAGGAGCACAGGCTCCGCTCCGTTCCGAGAGTTCGCAAGGCGGACAAGGCGGAGTGCCAGCAGATTCAAAAAGGCGCACAGGCAGGGACGCCTGTGCTACCACTGCGCACTGTCATTCCGAGTCCTCCCTGAATAGGAAGGATCGAGGAATCTACTCCGAGGGCAATAGCCATCAATATAATTACATTGATAATGCTTTGTCTTTGTGATAGTTGCCAGACCCCTCGACAGGCTCTCCGAAACGGAGTCCAGATATATCAGGACACGGTGACAAATTTGGGGGACAAGGTGACAATATAGGGATAAGGGTGATAGAGAGTAGGGGCAATCCCCTATGGTTGCCCTCCTATTGGTAGGGGCACGGCATGCCGTGCCCCTACGATGCTCTTGGCTGGAGGAACAGCGTCACGATAAATCGGGGCAAAGCGGAGTGCCACCCATTACCCCTTGACATTAGAACATATGTTCTGTTATGCTTGGTTTGCCTCGGTTGAGGCGATGGATACAGAACATGAAAATAGCCTGTTTTTACATACCCTGCTTTTCCCTCCAGGTTGAGCAGGAACGACGGCCGGCGCTCCGCCGCGGGGAGGTTATAGTTATATGCTCGCCGGCTCCTGCCCGGCAGGAGGTGCTGGACTTCACCCCCGGACTGGCCGGGCTTACAGAAGCGGAGAATGCTATTATATGGTCAACAGCCAGGAGGCAAGTATTCCCAGTATGGCGCCGATCAGGACTTCGAAACGGGTATGGCCGATGAACTCCCGTAAGCGCTGCTCAAAAACCGGTTTGCCCTTGAAAAGTTCATCTATCATCTGGTTAAGGATACTTGCCTGTATGCTCACGGAACGGCGCAGTCCGGCGGCATCGTAAACAACCACAGCGGCAAAAATGGCGGAGATGGCAAAAAGAGGGGAGTCTACTCCGTTGGTCCTGGCAATGGTCGTAGCTAAAGCACAGACCAAACCAGTATGGGCGCTGGGCATGCCGCCCATGGCCACAAGACGGGAGAAGTCCAGGCGTTTGTCCCGTAAAAGGGTGATGAACAGCTTCATACCCTGGGCGATGCACCAGACGCCGACCGGGATAATAAGCGATTTGTTATGAATCAGGGAGTCGAAAACATTATCCATTTTTTAAACTAGAGGTATTACTCAGAACAAAGAGAGATTATACTATATATCATATCTTTATATAAATAAAATAACAGCCGTAAACCAAATACTTAACAGGCCGAAGGATGCAGGTTAAAAAGCCGGAGTGGTTTCAGTCCCCGCTTCCATAAAATGTCCGACACGTGCGTGTCGATAACATGCAAATCTTTGGAAAAGAAAAGGTGGGACGGGCAGCGGCAGTCGCTGCAACCAAAACCCGGAATAGAAATAAGTTTTTGACCCAGGGACCGGGCAATAAAACACTCCTCCTTTTGCCTCGTTTCCGCTGAAATAATATTGCACACAACCGCCCGGTCCAGCAGGTAATCGATATGCCAGAAAAGCTTTTTCCGCGTCTTCAGGTGTCTTCCGATTCTTTTGTCCAGGCCGCTCAAGGCCGAGCCGACATAAGCATAAAACCCTTGTTCAAGGTAAAAAATACGCCCGCTCCTGACCTGTAAATCGAGAGGCTCGGTTAGTTCCGCCAGGACGATGTAAATACCCGCCATACTCTTTCCCGTTGACCCGGTGTTAATTTGAAGCATGTTTGATGTCTGCCTTAACGAGAGACGTTAAGGCCGCTGTCCCGGTCAAAATAGCGCCGGCCAGGTAAGCGTATCTCAGTCCTGTTAAAAATACCAGGGTATCCGCAGCTTCAAGATTTGCCTTTTCCAGCACATATGGTGGGGCAAAGGCATACATAACCGCGCCGGCGGTGGCGATGCCCAAAACCATGCCGACATTACGTGTGGTTGCCAGGACACCGGAAGATATGCCAAGGCGGGATTTCGGAACACTTCCCATTACGGTGCTGTTGTTGGGAGATTGAAAGATACCTGTGCCCAAACCGAAAAGGGCCAGTCTCCAGATAATGTCGGCAGGGCCGGCTGATAAAGGTAACGTGCTCATAAATATAAGTGAAACAGTACAGAGCGACGCCCCGATACAGGCCAGTATCCTGGTTCCAATGCGGTCGGATAAAGACCCGCTGAACGGCGCAGCCACCATGACTGCGAGAGGGAAAGCGGTCATTAACAGTCCTACATAACCCGGCGAATAAATTAAAACCCTCTGGAGGAAAAAAGGCGTAAGAAAAACCATGACGTACTGGGACATGAAATTGAGCAGGGCGCTGATATTAGCGAAGGAAAAGGTGCGGTTTGCAAATAGACTCAGGTTAAGCATCGGTTGTTTGACCCTGCCTTCTATACGAACAAAGCTGATAAAACTGAACGCGGCAATCACCAGCAAAATGCCGGTGGTGTAACTTAAACCGTACCTTTGGAACCGGTTGACAAAAAGAAGGAAACAAAAAAGGGTGATGAAAGCCGTCGCTGCTCCGAAAATATCCACTTTACTGCGTTGTCCTTTTATATCCGGAACAACATGGTTGGCCCAGAGAAGTCCGGCAATGCCGACGGGGATATTAATAAAAAATACAAAGTGCCAGCCGAGGGAAGCTGTGATAAACCCACCCAGGGAGGGCCCTGTTGCCAGTCCGATGGAAATTGACATGGCATTAATACCCATGGCCTTACCCCGTTCCTCAGGGGGGAATGAAGCCGTGATAATGGCATACGGGACTGCCATCATCATGCCCGCGGCAAGCCCCTGAACAGCCCGAAAGGCGATAAGCCATTGTATAGTAGGGGAGAGACCGCATAGGGCTGAGGCAATCGTAAAACCTGCCAGCCCCGCCAGGTAAATCTTTTTATAGCCGAAGATGTCGCCCAGCCTTCCATAGAACAGCAGCAGGCTGCTTATGGTAAGCAGGTAAATCATGGGTACCCATTGCGCCAGGGCAACATCCACCTTAAAGTACCCTGCGATAGTAGGTAAGGTTACGTTGACAATGCTGGCGTCTATCGGTCCCATAATGCCGCTAAGCATCATAGCGGCAAGGACCAGGTAGCGGCGGTTGTAGGAGTTTACAGAAGATTTTTGGTTCAAGTTATTGACTGCCATGTGTTATATTTGTAAGAGCCTGCACATATTTTGCCTGACGGAAAAGGGATAACCAATTTCTCAAAAAACATGTTTGAACGGTCCTTAACCGGCAACAGTCACCATTATGTATTTATTACCCTGCCCCGTAAGCACCGTTTTTAAGCGGTGTGGGGCTTATGACGAAAAATGATAAACACGAGCGCTACCGCTATCATGGAACATAGTGCCGCAGTGGCAAACGAGGCCTGGTAGCTGGTTGTGGCGTCATAGACAGCCCCGCCGATAAGCGCTCCCGATGCGGCCCCGATGCGGAACCCTGTCCCGGTAAGCCCCATCACAGCGCCAATCGCCCGGCGGCCAAAAAAGTCGCCCACCATTTTAATAGTAGCCGTGTCCGCGCCGTTGAATCCCGCTCCGAAAACAATTGCCGCGATAATGAAACTTGAAAGACTCCGGGCAAACATTAATTCCACCATGGCCACGGTCATCAATACCAGGCATAAAACAACCGTTTTCTTGCATCCCCAGCGGTCGGAAGCATATCCGAAAAACAACCGCCCGGTGAGACCGGTCAGACCAATAACGCTGATTATTAACGCTGCCGTCCGGGCGCTTATGCCGGGATTGACATCGGTAGCCAACGGCACTATGTGAACGACGGTGAGGAAGCCGGGTAAGGCAATAAAAACCCAGAGGAGACATAAAAGCCAGAGAGCCGGCAGGCGGATAGCCTGTTTCAACAACAAACCGTCAGGAGCCCCGGCTTTTTCGGTGGTATTCTGTTCTGTGCGCTTTTCAATCCCGTCGGGGCCCAGACCGTAATCCTCGGGAGATTTTCTTAAGAAGCTGGCGAGAAGCAGTACTACTGCCAGTACTCCTCCTCCAATAATCGCATATGTACTGCGCCAGCCCACGTTGAGAATTAAATTTGCCAGGACGGGAGGTACCAGAATCTGAGAAAACCCCATTCCCATCAAGGCGATTCCGAGACCCAATCCCCTTTTGGCTACAAACCACCTGGAGATAGTCGAAGCCGGGACGATGTAAGCGGCTGAAACGCCGATTCCCGCCACCAGTCCGAACCAAAGGTAGAGCTGCCACAGGGTGGTCAGCCGGGACATCATCAGGTAACCCGCGCCGATGAAAATGCCTACTCCCCACATCACCTTCCGCGGCCCGTAGCGGTCTGCGGCAACCCCGGCGACAAAGCCGAGAAAGCCGCCGACAATAAGGTTCAGGGTCATTGCTCCCGATGTCTGGGCCCTGGTCCATCCAAATTCTTCAATAAGGGGTTTGAAGAAAACGCCGAAGCTGTACTGTGGTCCCCACGTGGCCTGGGCAATAAGAAAAAACAGGGCTACGTTAACCCACCCGTAGAATACCCGCTGTTTAGGCAAGTCCCTGCTCTTTATTGCCGAATAAACTTTTTCTCATCTCAAATACAAGCTAATAATATAACACATTTCGTATCTGCCATATCAGGACTGCCGGCTTCGTTTGGTTATGGCCAGGGTTACCGGTATCGTCAACAGGGAAACGATAGATAAAACTACAAACGCAGGGCGGTAGCTGCCGGTGGAATCGAACATCCACCCGGCGAACGGCGGCGCAACGATGCTGCCAACGGTAACCAGGGCCATTAACAGCCCCTGGACAGTGCCGAAAGTTTCCCTGCCGAAGAGGTCGAGTTGCAGGACCGGCCTGAGCGGCACAATTCCTCCATAACCTATGCCCATCAATGCCAGTGATATTGCGAAATGCGTAGAATCGGTTGACATTGCAAAAGCTAAAATACCCAACCCGTTGATTAATCCTGCTAAAGCTAAAATATATCTCCGGTCATAAGCATCCCCGAGCAATCCAAATATGACTCTTCCACCAATGTTGGACAGGGAAAATACTATGGCGCTCAACCCTGCCGCCTGCCTGGTAATACCGACGCTGACCTGGTAGGGAATCAGGTGGACGATAATCGCTAAACCGGCAACCCCGCTGAAAAGCACTGCTGCCGCAAGGAGCCAGAAGTCTTTTAATTTAAGTATTTTCGAGACCTCGTTTTTTTTAAACTCGTTAACACTTTTTACCCCGGATACCGGAAGGCTTTCTGGTGGTTGGGGCAATTGAGCGCCGGGCGGACTTTTGACCAGCAGTGACAACGGAATGCAAAAAAGGACCATGCCGATTCCGAAGATAAAAATAGCGTTTTTCCATCCAAGTTGATCTACCACCCAGACAACTCCGGGTACCAGCAGGCCGCTGGCGGCCAGGCCGGTCGTCACAAAGCCGATAGCCAGGGTCGTATGTTTGGTAAACCACCTGGTTACTATGGTAATTGTAAGGACAGGGGATATAAAACTGTATCCCAGTGTCAGCACGATAATGGCCGTATAAAGGCTGACCAAACTGCTTACCCGGCTGAATAAAAGGAAACCCAGGCTGGTAATCAGGACCCCGGCAAAAAATAGTTTTCTCGTACTGAACCGGTCAACCAGGAAACCCGCTGCCGGCGCCAGTAACCCTGTTTCGAATCCCCGGAAAGAAAAGGCCAGGGAGGTCATGGCATAAGACCATCCAAATTCTTCCGTAAGGGGGTTAAACACCGCTGTAAAACCGTATATAAAAGTACCCCCGAGGTAGAATTGTATGGCAGCACAGGCGATAACAACCCACCACCCGTAAAACGGTTTTCTGCCGAACATTTTTGTAATCATAATATTTTTCTGCTTGATAACTTAAGACAATCAAGGCGTTTGAAAAACTCCTGTTCAAAAAACAGGAAAAGGCGGGAAAGGCGACAAATATTTTAGGTTATTATACTGACAATTGCCACAAGCAGGGCGGAAGGGAATCAATATGTAAACAGTTTGGACATCGAGCACTGCGAATCAAATTCCATTACCCCGATTTTAAACCATTCCCGGTTACCAGGACTATAAAATATGGTATAAACGTGTTAAATTATTAGACCTGTTATGGAGACGAGAAAGTATGAAGAATTCCGCCCTATCTTTTTTCCTGGGTCTATAGCCGTCCTGGGAGTATCTGCCGACGGTTTGAATGCGGGAGGCAGGTTTTACACCTCTTTGCTGGAATCCGGGTTCAGCGGAGGAGTTTATGCTGTTAATCCCCGGGGTGGTGAAATTGGAGGACGACCTGTTTACACCAGCGTCTGTTCCATCCCATACAACGTGGAAAGTGTTATCATCGCTGTTCCGGCAACCGGTATCCTGGATGTTATTGAAGACTGTGCCGGCAAGGGTGTAAAGGCAGCCCAAATATACACGGGAGGCTTCAGCGAGAGTGAAACAGATGAAGGAAGGCGGCTTGAAAAAGCCCTGGTAGAAAAGGCACGGCAGTGCGGAATTTTAATCGTTGGCCCCAATTGTATGGGCGTTTATTCGCCCGCTCATAAACTACCTTACGGCATGACAGGTTTTGTGGGTGAGAGCGGACCCGTCGGGTTTGTTTCACAAAGCGGGGGTCTCGGGGGCATGGTGATTGACATCGGGATAACAAAAGGGCTTAAATTCAGCAAGGTGGTTAGCTTCGGCAATGGATCCATGCTGGACAGCGTAGACTATCTGGAATACCTTGCGGAAGACCCGGCTACTAAGATTATTGGCGCTTATATCGAGGATACAAGGAACGGCTCTCGCTTTTTACATGCTGCAAGGCGCATTGCGCGGGACAAGCCTATGATTGTCCTGAGAGGTGGCAGAACGGAGGCGGGAACTCGCTCGGTCGCTTCCCATACAGGCTCCCTGGCAGCGCCTGAAGCTGTATGGGCTGCCCTTTTACGGCAAACCGGGGTTATCGGGGTAAACTCCCTTGAGGAGATGGTGGACACATTGATGGTTTTCCAGCATTTCGACCGGAGTGTTGGCAGACGATTGGCATTTATATCCGGGCTCACCGGAGGTGGAGGAGGGGTAGGGGTCTCAGCCAGTGATGCCTTTACCGGGGCCGGGCTCGCCCTGCCTGTTTTTCAGGGGGAAACACAACGGAGGCTAAAGGAATTATTGCCTCCGGTGGGTACAATTATTTACAACCCACTGGACATAGGGGGACAGGCTATCCCGCCGGAGAAACTGACTGAGTGCCTCCGTGTGGTGGATGAGGATGAGGGCATAGATTTTATTGTGTTTCACGAAAGGACGGGCTTTTTTGGCCAGCCTGTTTACGTGAGGCGGTCGGAAGGTGTCAACGAGATACTCATTAAATTGAAAGAACTCCGCGGCAAACCACTGGTGGTGGTTAGCCCCGGCGGTACCTCGGAGGAAGAACGTGTCGCTGTCGAAAGAAGGTTAATCAATGCCCGTATTCCCGTTTTCCCCACGATGGAAAGGGCGGCGGCAGCAATGGGGAACGTCAGCAGTTACTGGCAAAAAAGATTAGAACTCCATGGTTGAGGATTTTATTTAATATGGGAATAAATAATAGCTAAGTTATTGTGGGCCGGTTAGGACAACGAGGAGCAATACAAATGCTCCCCGCTCTTAAACCATACTGTAACGGGTATAGTGTAATTAAGTTATACTTGTATGGATATTTGAAACGATAATTAAATGAAGGAGAGCATTTTATGACATCTTTATACGTAATATTGGGTGTGATAGCGGTTATTATCCTGATTCTTCTTTTCACTTTCTTTGGCATTTATAACGGGCTGGTAAGGCTGCGCAACGAAGTTAAGAATGCCTGGGCGCAGATTGATGTCCAGCTAAAAAGGCGCTATGACCTGATTCCGAACCTGGTGGAAACGGTGAAAGGATACATGAAACATGAACGCGGCACCCTGGAAGCCGTAACAAACGCGCGTAATCTTGCCCAGCAGGTATCCTCCGCCGGTGTCGGGGAACGGGCCAAGGCTGAAGGCGAATTGAGTTCAGCCCTGTCCCGACTGCTCATGGTGGTAGAAAATTACCCGGACCTGAAAGCTAACCAGAACTTCCTGGCGCTCCAGGAAGAACTCACCTCGACTGAAAACAAGATAGGCTTTTCCCGGCAGTACTATAATGATTCGGTATTAAGATATAACAACAAAACAGAAATGTTTCCGTCCAATATGATAGCAGGTATGACCGGGTTTAAGGCGAATGAATTCTTTGAGGTTTCTTCTGCCGCGGAGAGGGAGGCGCCAAAGGTCAGTTTTTCCTGATCGGGGGTATTAAAGCTATGTGGGAACAAATCAGGTCCAATAATAGAAGGTCGGTGGTACTTGTAATCGGCATGGGAGCTTTACTGGTATTGCTCGGTTATTTTTTGGGCTTATTGTTTTTCCAGAGTCCCGTCGGAGGCCTTGTCATAGCTCTGGCCGTATGGATAATAATGAGCCTGGTGGGTTACTTTCAAGGTGACAGCATTTTGCTTTCCATGTCCAGGGCCAGGAAAATAAGCCGTGATGACCATCCCCGACTGTTTAATATCGGCGAGGAAATGAAGATCGCTTCCGGCCTGGATAAGATGCCTGATTTATACATCATAGATGATCCTTCTCTCAATGCTTTCGCCACTGGCCGGGATCCCAGGCGCGCCGCCGTGGCAATCACTTCAGGACTATTGGAGCAGTTGAACCGTGATGAACTTCAGAGCGTAATTGCGCATGAAATGGCTCATGTCAAGAACCGGGACGTACTCCTCATGTCCATGTGCAGCATTCTTCTCGGGACCGTCGTTATCCTGGCATGGTACGGTTCCCGTTTCCTGATTTTTGGTGGTATGGGTAGTTCGAGGAAAAAGTCATCTTCAGGCGGGGGCATAACCCAGATTGTAGTACTGGTAGCGGCCATCGTATTTATGATATTGGCGCCGATTTTAGCAAGGTTGATATACCTGGCAATATCCCGGAAAAGGGAATACCTTGCCGATGCCTCAGCAGCCCTATACACACGTTATCCTGAAGGTCTGGCTTCGGCGCTGGAAAAGATTGGCGCCTCGACCGTACAGTTGCAATCGGCGAACCAGGCTACAGCGCCGATGTATATTATCAATCCTTTTCGTAAAAAAGGGATGAAGGCAAGCGATCTTTCCAGCACTCACCCTCCGTTATCGGAGCGGATACGAATTCTAAGGGCTATGTCCGGCGCGTCTTATGGGGATTATGACCAGGCTTACCACCAGGTTCACAAGGGCAGCCAGGGGATTATACCAACCTCCGCCCGGGCTCGTGTTGCTCCAGTCGAAAAGGTGATACCAGGGGAAAGATCGGATTAAAATGACAAGAATGGGCTGCCACTTTCAGTCATGATAACACTTAAGGTCAGCATTCCCAAAAACAGTTTGCGGGCATTTAATAAACCTCCGAGTGTTATATTTTACCTTCTTTTTTTAATTTTTCTGCAATATCCTGCTGTAAAATCTTTTTATCTATTTTTTGGTCCGCAGCCACCATAGGTAAGCGATCAATGATTTCGAGACGTTCCGGAATTTTAAAAGGAGCTATATTTTTAGCTTTCAAAAAAGACGCCATTTCTTCAAAAGTTATATTTTCACCGGTTTTCGTAACTATATATGCACAAGCTTTTTCACCCATAATAGGATCAGGCATACTTACCACCGCTACCGAACTTACCTTAGGATGGAGTACCAAAATATTTTCGATTTCCGACGGAAATACGTTCTGCCCACCCCTTATTATCATGTACTTTTTTCTTCCAACAATCACTATATTCCCCTTATCATCCCATTTACCCAGGTCACCCATTTTAAACCAGGCATCGTTAGTTTGGTAGCTTGCAGCCATCTCAGGGTCTTTAAAATAACCTGAAACCAGTGTCGGACCCCTGACCCAAATTTCGCCTATCCCACCCGGTTTAACCGGTTCGCCCTCATCGGTCATTAACTTAACTTCAACACCCGGTATAGGCTTCCCAACGGTAAGCAGTCGTTCCTCCTGGCTGTCATCAGGTGAATGCATCATAGACCCCCCAGTTTCAACGGCACCGTATGCTTGCACAATGGGACATTTAAACCTTTCTTCAGCCTCCACCCCGAGCGTATAATTCAACGGCGATGAAGCACATATTACAAGCCGCAGTGAACTCAGATCGTAGTTATCAAAATTGTGATGGCGCAGCAATAAAGCAAGTTGCGCAGGCAAAAAAGAAGCAAACGTATCTTTTTCCTTTTCCATTAGCTGTAAAGCAGCTTCAGCCTCAAAATGCTCAAGAATTACAACCTTTGCCGCAACCTGCGGCGCTGACCAGTACGCGGCGTGATTAGGACCGGTTGCCGAGGGGCCAAGCAACCCAACAATATCGTTACCCGTAAACCGCCATTCCTCTGCGTAAGCCCTCCCAACATACATCCTGCTGTAAACGGGATGCCCAACAAGTTTTGGAAAACCGGTGGTCCCGCTCGAGGGTAAAATCAAAGAGAATTCGTCGGGAGGGCACATAGTCTTTGTCAAATAATCCGATGGGTAGGATTTTTCGATATTGTTTTCAACAAAGTTCCGAAACGGGATAGTCCCCGGGAAATCTTCGTCCCCGACAATAATAATGTGTTTTAGCTTGGGTAAACGGGGTTTTATTTCTTCTGCCATTTGAAGGTGGTCAAAACCACGGAAAAGCTTTGGAATGACGAAACCCACGGCATTTGTATGATTTAATATGTACTCCACTTCTTTATGGCGAAAAGTTGGCAATAACGGTAAACACAAAAGCCCAGCCTTTTCCATTGCTACCCGCAATAAAACAGGTTCAACACTGTTAGGTAACTGCAACACCAGCAAATCATCCCTTTTCATTCCAAGGTTTAGTAAACTGAGAGCAATTCTGTCAATCCATTGCTTTGCCTGTAACCAGTTTAACCTGGTCCTGTGGTCGGCGATGGCTTCTTTTTGGGGATATTTCTCTGCATTTTCGTCCCATACTTCCGAGAGCCTTTTGGAATTCCA
>JAUYHV010000024.1 GCA_030689845.1 Dehalococcoidia bacterium | reverse complement strand
GATAGGCCTGATTGTCTTGCTATTCAGCAGGGCCCAGGGTGTTAACAACCAGGCAATGAGTTTTGGTAAAAGCCGTGCCAGGATGATCACTGTCAACAGACCCACGGTAACGTTCTCCGATGTTGCCGGAGTGGAGGAACCAAAGCAGGAACTTCGGGAAGTGGTTGAATTTCTCAAGACTCCCGAAAAATTCCAGGCCCTGGGTGCCCGCATACCCCGGGGTGTATTATTGATAGGTCCACCCGGGACAGGGAAAACACTGCTGGCAAGGGCAGTTGCCGGGGAGGCCGGAGTACCTTATTTTTCAATAAGCGGTTCCGAATTTGTCGAGATGTTTGTAGGGGTAGGAGCTTCCAGGGTGAGGGACCTTTTCGACCAGGCAAAACGTAATGCTCCTTGTATTGTATTCGTGGATGAAATTGACGCCGTGGGGAGGCACAGGGGGGCCGGAATGGGCGGCAGCCACGATGAAAGGGAGCAGACCCTTAACCAGATACTGGTCGAGATGGACGGATTCGATACCAACACCAATGTTATAGTCATTGCCGCTACGAACCGCCCGGATATCCTGGACCCGGCTTTGTTGAGGCCCGGACGCTTTGACAGACAGGTAGTCCTGGAGCTGCCGGATATCGCCGGAAGAAAAGCCATTCTGGAAGTCCACATCAAAGGCAAACCGCTGGATAGCATGGTGAATTTAGATACCCTGGCGAAACAAACCCCCGGTTTCAGCGGGGCCGACCTTGCCAACCTTGTAAACGAGGCAGCTTTGCTGGCAGCCAGGCGCGATAAAAAGAGCATCGGTATGCCTGAATTCGAAGAGGCTGTAGACAAGGTTATAGGCGGCCCGGAGAAAAAGAGCCGTATAATATCTCCTAAAGAAAAGGAAATCATTGCCTACCACGAGGCGGGGCACGCCCTGGTGGCAAGACTTCTTCCCAAAGCCGACCCTGTCCACAAGGTATCCATCGTGGCCAGAGGAATGGCGGCCGGATATACAAGATTTTTACCTGAGGACAGGGTTATCCATAAAAAGTCTGAGATTAAAGATATGCTGGCGGTAAGCGTTGCCGGCCGGGTTGCCGAAGAGTTGATATTCGGGGAGTTGACCACCGGGGCGCGGAATGATATTGAGCAGGTTTCCAATATCGCCAACAAAATGGTTACCGAGTATGGAATGAGCGAAAAACTTGGGCCCCGCTTCTTTGGACACAAAGGGGAACTGTTTTTTTTCGGCAAGGAAACATCGGAACAGCGGGGCTACAGCGAAAGGAAGGCGCTGGAGATAGACCGCGAAGTCGATGCTATTGTCAAAGAAGCCTACGAAACAGCGACGAGGGAACTCACAAAAAATAAGGAACAGCTGATAAAACTCGCTGAAAAACTGATAAACCAGGAGACCATCGAGGGAGAGGAACTGGGGAAATTTTTTAGAGAGATTATGGGCATATCCGAAGAAACGGATGACAAGGCGAAAACCAAAGCGCCCGCCGCCAAAAGACCCGCAGCGGATTCGCCTCCGGTGTCGAAACCTGTTTCCAAATCCAGAAGGAAATTAAGAACGGCTCCGGCTACTTAGGCGGAGGATGAAGATGTCCGGAAGTCATGGAGCAACACAAAATAATTCTTTGTCAGTTTTCAGGACTTTGTTTTAATTGAAGGTAACAGCCAGGTTTTTCGCTTCATTCCGGGAAATAACCGGAAAGGGAGCGGAAGATTTTGAAATAAACGACGTTTCAACAGTGGGTTCATTCACTGAAATAATAGTCGGCAAATATCCGGCTTTGAAAAACCACATGAACCACATATCGGTGGCGGTGAATTCCGAATATGCCAGGCCGGTAGAAAAATTACACGATGGTGACGAGGTAGCCTTTCTGCCCCCAATCAGCGGAGGATAATTTGATAGAAGTTACTGAAAAGCCCCTGGACCCCGAAAGTATAACCGCTGGAGTTAAACAAGATAACCATGGCGCCGTGGTTACATTCCTGGGCACTGTCAGGGATAATTCTATGGGGAAAAAAGTGTTGCACCTGCAATATGAGGCATACAAAGAGATGGCGGAGAAGAAACTGCAGGAAATCGCCGGCGAGATAGAAGAACGCTGGGGGCTTGGCTATGTGTCGATTTACCATCGCACCGGTCAGATGGGAGTGGGGGAAATCAGCCTGGTTGTGGCCGTTGGTTCCCCACACCGGGCCGAGGCCTTCGCCGCCTGCCAGTATGCTGTGGACAGGATAAAACAAATAGTTCCCATCTGGAAAAAAGAAACTTTTGTGGATGGTGAGTCCTGGGTTGAAGGGGAGAAACCCGCTTAATAACGAACCGCCGTTATAAGCAATTTACCGGTGTGGATGGGGGAGCTGCTGGCCCTACTTTGTACGTTCAATTATGAAATGGGACAAGGATTCCAGGGCTGCCCGGGCAGGCCCGCCCGGTAGTTCTTTGAGGTTTTCAGCCGCCTGCCTGCAAAACTGACTGGCTATGTTATAAGCTTCTTTAATCGCCACGGAACCGGAGACCGCCTCGACGGCTTTTTTTGCAAATTCCCCGTCACCTTTGTTCTCCAGTGCTTCCACGATACGGGAATCTCCCGGAAACATCTCCCGGAAAATGAGGACAGGCAGCGTTAACGTACCGTGCATCAGGTCGTTGCCCACGGGTTTGCCCAGGTCTTTCTCTGTTCCGGTTAAATCGAGGATATCATCGATGATTTGGAAGGCAATTCCCATTTTTGTCCCGTAATTTTTCAAAGCCGCCTGTCCGGCAACCGGTGACCTTCCCAGGATAGCGCCTGTTTCGCATGCCATGGAGAATAGAGAAGCGGTTTTGCAGGTTATTAGTTCGTAGTATTCTTCACGAGTGATATTGACGTTGTAGGCGGCGATGTTCTGCCTGAGTTCTCCAGCTGAAATGGTCATAAGAGCCTGGGCAAACAGCCTCATCACTCTAACATTTTCCGTCGTAGAAACAAGATCTGCTGAAGTGGCAAAAAGGTAGTCGCCGAGGATGATGGCTTTTTCCTTGCCCCACTTGCTGCTGACCGTAGGATTACCCCAGCGCAAACGGGAACCGTCTACCGCATCGTCATGAACGAGGGTGGCTATATGTAAAAGCTCTACGGCTGTGGCCATGGGTAAAAGAAGATCAAGATTGTAATTATTAACTTTGCCTGCCAGGAGGGTAAGGGCAGGCCGGATTCTTTTGCCTTTGTCTTTTAAAGCATGATTCAACAACTGAGGAGCGGAAATAAGGCCGTTTTTGCTCAGGAGAGACAGGTTTTCTTCTACCTTGTCCAGGTCTTTTCGGATGGCGTTATAGATAGAAGTTAATTGCAAGCTGTTCCGTCCCTTTTTTAATGTTTTATCCAGTGGGTATGGGTTAATTGCCATGTCTGAAAAAGGTCCTTGTTTTTATCCCGCAGAAAACCATAAAAGGTATAATAACATTTTCAAATCAAGCGGGTTAACTTCGACTCAATGCTATCAGCTTTTCTTTTTCTTCGATAGCGCCGCCCTCGTTCAGCTTGGTGAACAGCGGCGCTGGAAACTCAAAACGTTGGCCGGGTTCGGGGATTGCGATGTTCCATCCCTGGTCTTCTATTTTACCCTGAAAACCCAGGTTTGTATGCAACCGGCCGGAACTGAAAGGCAGAAAGGGATAAAGAAGGGTTTTCAGAGCCGATATCACCCCTATCGATACAAAAAGGGCTGTGGCTGCACTGACCGGTTCTTCGTTGATGGTCTTCCATGGTGATTTGTCATCCAGGTAACGGTTCGCCTCCTGGGCCAGGCTCATAATAGCTCTGACGCTTTCCCGGAAATGACATTCACTGAGAAGTTTATCTACACGTTCCAGTGTTTCCCTGGCTTTTTCCTGCAACAGGAGGCTGCGTTCATCGATTTCTCCTGGTGCGGGAATTTTTCCGTCGAACTTCCGCCAGGTGAACGTCAGAACCCGGTGGACTAAATTGCCGTAAGTGGCTACCAGTTCGTTGTTGTTTCGCTTAAAGAAATCGCTCCATGAAAAATCCGCATCGCCGGTTTCAGGCATATTGGCCGAAAGGTAGTACCTGAGAGGGTCTGCCCCGTAACGCTCCAGAAAATCAGGCGCCCATACGGCCCAGTTACGGCTGGTGGACAACTTCTCTCCTTCCAGGTTCAAGAACTCGTTTGCCGGGACGTCATAGGGCAATTTCAACCCACCGTACCCGAGAATCATGGCCGGCCATATTATCGTGTGAAAAGGAATGTTATCCTTCCCAATGAAATAATAGCTTTTCACATCGCCCTGCCAGAAACGCTGCCAGGAATCCGGGATCCCTGTGGCCTGGGCCCACTCCTTGCTGGCTGAAAGGTAACCTATAACAGCTTCAAACCAGACATAGATGCGTTTATTCTCGTATCCGGGTATGGGTACGGGGATACCCCAGGAAATGTCCCGGGTAATAGCCCGGTCTTTGAGGCCTTCTTCGAGATAACGGTATGTGAAGTTGAGGACATTGTTGCGCCAGTGTTTTTGTTCCTTGACCCATCCCATAAGGCTGTCCCTGAAAGCGCTGAGCTTCAAAAACAAGTGCTCGGTTTCCTGTGCCTGGGGTACTGTCTTGCAGGCGCGGCATCGTGGTGTTTTCAAATCGATGAAGTTCAACGGTTTACCGCAGTTATCACACTGGTCTCCCCGAGCTTTGGTAGAATCGCAGAACGGGCAGGTGCCTTCAACATACCTGTCGGGCAAATACCGCTGGCATGTCGGGCAAAACGGCAACACCATTGTATCCCTGGTGATATACCCCTTATCGTACAGGGAAAGGAATATTTCCTGGGTTACGGTGGTATGATTGGCTGTACCTGTGCTGGTGAAGATATCGAAAGATATACCCAGTTTTCCCCACGACTCACGGAACTGCTGGTGGTATTTATTGGCGATGGCATCAGGGGTTGTTTTTTCCAGTTCTGCCTGGATGGTGATGGGGGTCCCGTGCTGGTCGCTGCCAGACACCATTAATACTTCGTTCCCTTTTATCCGGTGGAAGCGGGCGAATATGTCTGCCGGCAGGTAGCAACCGGCTATGTGTCCCAGGTGTAAAGGACCGTTGGCATAGGGCCATGCAACTCCGATAAAAATAGTTTCTTTCAGCTTTTTGCTCCAGGACAGAAGTTTCTATATTCTATCACACATAGGTTACCATTAACACGTCGTTTTCAGCTTCAGAACGACCCGAGATATTTATACTATTTTGTTTTCAGCTGTCGCAGCCACATGCCGTACAATTCTTTTCGGGACAGCCCCGTAGCTTCGGACACCTTTGTTACGGCGTCCTTGGCGCTATACCCCCTTGAGCGCATCTTTTTCAGAAGTTCCTCTGCCCGCAACGTGTCCTCTACGGTATCAGATCCTGTAGAACCTTCCAAAACGATAGTGAACTCACCTTTCGGCTGAGTAAAATGTTCCAGGGACTGTTGGACTGTCCCCCTGAATATCTCCTCGTGGAGCTTGGTCAACTCGCGGTGAACAGCCGTTTTTCTGTTTCCCAAAGTGGCTGCTATATCAGCCAGGGCTGCGTGGAGCCGGTGCGGCGTTTCAAGGCAGACGATCGTTCTGTGCTCGGAGCAAAATGATTGCAGCAGCTTTCTTCTTTCGTTAGTACGCCTCGGAAGGTAGCCGATATAAATGAACTGGTCTGTGGGCAGGCCCGACACTGACAGGGCTGTTATCGGGGCTGAAGGGCCGGGTACTGGAACGATGGGGATTTCTTCCAGAATCGCAGCGTTTATGAGTTCATATCCGGGGTCGTTGATTCCCGGCGTTCCCGCTTCGGAAATCAGGCCTATATTTCCCTTTTCCTTAAGGAACCGGATCATGTGGGGCAGCTTATTGACTTTATTCTGCTCGTGATAGCTGGTCAGGCGGTTTGAGATGTCGTATTTCTTCAAAAGTATGCGTGCCTTGCGGGTATCCTCTGCGGCGATGAGGTCAACCTCTTTTAGAAGTCGGATTCCCCTCAAGGTTATATCCTCCAGGTTGCCGATGGGAGTCGCAATAACATATAAAGTGCCCATATACGCCTATAATTTTACAGGATGCGCGGGAAAATTTCTCCCCTTTCCGGTCTTTCCATGACACAGACAATGTAAAGTAATATAATCTGGAGGCGGCGCATTTTTTTGCTCACCCATGTACCGATATACTTATTTCGTGGTTAGATGAAACAAAAAGTAAGGTAAACCAGGAGGAAAGGTAAGTTTATGATATCTCAAAATAAACCGGACATAATAGACGCCGATATAGTGGTAATAGGAGGGGGCATAGGGGGCCATACTTTTTCAATTACGGCCAAGGAAAAGAATCCGGAGCTTAAAATAATCGTGGTTGAAAAAGCAACGGCGGGAAAGACCGGACCGAGCGCCCTTGTGGGTGGGCGTTACCAGGGTTTCCTTATAGAGACCGACGATTTCGATAAAAGTTTCCAGCATGCTGTTGAGGAAGACGATTACTTGTGTGACCAGGAAAAAGTTGAAGATTACCTGAATTATTCAGGAAATGTTTTCAGGAGCCTGGAAAGGTGGGGGGTTAAATTTATTAAAAAACCGGATGGGCAGTATGACCGCCCTTTAAGCCGGGGCTACCACAGCGGGATGTTGCTGGATGGGGGAGGTATCCCCAACATGCAGGCATTGAATGATTACGCCAGGAAAATAGGAGTGGTTTTTCTCGACCGCGTTATGATTACCGACCTTATTACCCGCCAAAACCAGGTTGTCGGAGTGGTGGGATTCAATGTCCGGGACGGGCAATTTAAAACTCTCAGGTCCCGTATAGTTGTGCTGGCTACCGGTATGACGCGTTTTAAAACCATCCAGCCGGGTCACAGAAACGATACGGGGGACGGTTACGCTATGGCTTACAGGGCCGGAGCGGAGATGGGGGGATTCGATTCCACCCATCACAATACCTACGGAGCCAGATGGGAAGTGGGACCCGGCAACAATCTTTACGTGGGCCTCGGAGGTTATTTTTTGAACGCCCTTGGGGAGAGGTTCATGCACAAGTACCACCCGGAACTGGCGGAACGGGCTCCTTTCGTCTGGCTGTCGCCGTCGTTCTGCATAGAGAGGATGGAGCGAAGGGCCCCTCCGATTTATCTCGATTTAAGGCATTTCACACCGGACAAGATAGAGACACTTTGGCAGTCAGTTCCCTACGCCATGACAAGGTACGAGCGAGCCGGGATACTTAAAAACAATAAATTCGTAGAGCTTATCGAGTACACACCTGAGGGGCCCCGCCCCATGCCGTGCGGTGTGGTGACGGGAAGGGGATACGAGTCCAAAAATATCTCCGGATTATTCGCCGTCGGCGATGCCACTTCCCAAAAAGGAGCGGGGGGATTGGCGGCCGCCGCCGTCAGCGGGGTTATAGCAGCTTTGTCCGCTGCCGAAAAGGCAAAGGTTACCCCGGCTCCCGAAGTCGATATGGAGCAGGCAAGCGAATTAAAAAAGGCTGCCTTTTCTCCCCTGGAGAGGCAGGACGGCGTGGAACCGTCTCACGTGATCCTGGCTGTACAGGAAGCTATCCATCCTTACAGCGTGGCTATAATCAGGCACGGGAGGAGAATGGAAAAAGCCCTGAAGGAAATAGAGACGATTCGGGATAACCTGCTGCCGGTGATGCATGCCTATGATTCCCATTACCTCATGCTGGCTAATGAAGCCAGGAACATGGTAATTTGCGCTGAAATGTTCCTTAACTCAGCTCTGGAAAGAAAAGAAAGCAGGCTGGGTAGGCTGCGGGAAGATTACCGGGATATGGATAACGTGAACTGGTTAAAATACATCTTCCTGAAAAATGAAAAAGGAAGAATGAAGACATGGGCGGAAGATGTCCCCATCGACAAGTATAAACTTAAGCCGAAAAGAGAAAAGGTACTGCATCCTTTCTGGAAAATTGTGGATGGGCTCGGTTATAAAAATACAGTGGAGGAAAATTAAATGGGCATAAGAAAAATTGATCTGGACCGCTGTGACGGGTGTGGAATATGCATAGAGGCCTGTCCCATGGACGTCCTCAGGTATGATACAGGGCTGAGAAAGGCATTTATTAAATACCTTGCGGACTGCCAGGCCTGCCTCCTCTGTGAAATGAGTTGCCCGGTTAATGCGATTTATGTCTCTCCCGATTATGAAAGGCGGATACCTGTTCCGATATATTATTGACAGAATTATTTTACTTCCAGGGCAGACCAACGAGCCCGGGTTGGTTATTCCGGGCTGATATCCACTTTTCTTTTTGCACGTTATATTGTAAAATATAGAGTAAGTTAGGGTTGAGAGGGATTTGGAATTCAGTAAGGAATTTTCATATTACTTCGAAAGGTAAGGTCATTTTATGAATTATAAACAAGCTACGGATTACGTCTTCGGGTTTACCGATTACGAAAAAATGCCGGGGGTGGCCTATGGAGAAGAGAACTTCGATTTAAAGCGAATGGAAGCGTTGCTCAAACGGATTGACGACCCCCACCTGGCAGCCAAGACGGTCCACATTGCCGGGACCAAAGGGAAGGGCAGCACCGCTGTTATGGTTGCCACGGCTCTTACCGCCTCCGGGTACAAAACAGGACTGTTCACTTCACCTCACCTTTTGACTTTGAGGGAGCGGTTCAAAATTAACGGGGATTTAATCAACGAGCAGGAGTTTACCGATCTGATCGAAACCCTTAAACCTCATGTCGACCATACCGATAAACAAAAAAACCACGGCAATATAACTTCCTTTGAAATTCTCACAGCCGTAGCGTTTTTATTTTTTAAAAAAGATAAAGTAGAGTTCCAGGTAATAGAAGTGGGTCTGGGGGGCAGGCTGGATGCCACCAACGTGGTTGAACCTGAAGTATGCATAATTACCCCCATCAGCCTGGACCACACGGATATGCTGGGCAACACTTTGAAAAAAATAGCCGAAGAGAAAGCCGGCATAATAAAAAACGGGGCGACTGTCATCTCGGCGCCGCAGCCTGAAGAAGTCATGGAAGTGATAGAGGAGACCTGTAAGAAGAAGAAAGCAGAACTCATTAAGGTTGGAATTGATGTTACCTGGCAGTTGAGGAAAGCCAACATGAGGTCCCAGTATTTCCAGGTTACCACCAAAACATGCACCTATAACCTCGTTATACCGCTATTGGGCGAACACCAGTTGGAGAATGCTGCCGCAGCAGTGGCTGCGCTGGAAGTCCTGGGTGAGAAGTATCCCGCGGTAACTCCCCAGAGCATGGCAACCGGTTTGGCCAGGGTTTACTGGCCGGGAAGGCTGCAAATTCTCCTGCGAAGACCGCTGGTGGTAGTTGACGGAGCCCATAACGGTGATTCCATGAGACGGCTCAAAGAAGCCCTGGCGAAATCGTTCCGTTACCAGAAAATGATATTAATCATGGGGGCTTCCGTTGAAAAAGATATCAGGGGAATGGTGGAAGAGATGGCAAGCCTCGCCGATACGGTGGTGGTTACCCGGTCCAAACATCCCCGGGCCATGGAAGTGGAGAAACTCGAGAAAGAATTCAAGAGTTATCGTATCGAGCCCCAGGTAGAGGAGAACGTTCCAGACGCCCTGAAATATGCTCTATCTGTTGCCGAACTGGGGGACCTGATATTGGTAACCGGGTCACTCTTCGTTGTAGCCGAGGTAATAGCCAATCTGGAAGGGGTTCCCATGGAATAGCTAATAACAAATAAATTAGCTACGGGAAATATTATTTGAGGGAACAGGTAAAAATCTATATTGACGGAATTGATTTCCGGAATTAATATATATACATAAGAAAATATACTTATAGATTTTAGAAAGGAGGTTAAACACCATGTGCAAGACCTGCAAAGCCCATGCCAAAAAAGAAGAAAAGGGGAAGAAATAACCCCGGCAGTATTTTCCCGGGTTACCCCGGACTTTAAATGGCCCGATAATTCTTAAAGATAATATATTCCAGTAAATAAAGCGCTTTCCTGCAGGAAAGGGTATTACTGGAATTTTTGCTTTCCGCGGGGCTGTAGCTTAGCTGGGAGAGCGCCTCCCTTGCACGGAGGAGGTCGGGGGTTCGAATCCCCCCAGCTCCACCAAACATGACTTTTGCAAAACCGTTTTGATCTTTTCCTCCGCCTATATTCATCAAATTTATCCGGCAGAGTATTTTTCTCGACTTAAGGTCTTCCAGGGCTATCCCTTTACGTTGAACAGCACGGTAACAATATCGCCGTCTTTTACCTCGTATTCCCTGCTCTCGACACGGTGCTTACCTGCCCTGGCCACTGCAGTTTCATTGCCGAGTTCAACAAGGTCTTCGTACCGGATGACTTCCATGCGTATGAAGCCTTTTTCCATATCCGTGTGTATCTTTCCGGCAGCTACCGGCGCCTTATCACTCTTTCGACAGGTCCAGGCCCGGACTTCATCCTCACCTGTTGTGAAGAAACTGATCAGTCCCAGCATGCGGTAGGCGGCACCAATGAGACGTTCCATTGAAGACTCACTCAACCCCAGGGACCGCATGAATTCCTGCTGTTCGCCCGGTTCCAACTGGCTGATATCGGCTTCGTCTTTTCCGCAGACCGTTATAACTTCCGTACCCTCCCCCGCGGCGACCTGCTGTAACGCTTTTACATGCCTGTTGACTGCGTCCTCAACGGACTTTATGTTTGCCACATAAAGTACTGGCTTTAGAGAGAGGAGGTTGCATTCCTTGACACCTTCTATTTCTAAAGGGGTCAGCCCCTGTTTGCGCGCCGGGATTCCCTGCTGGATGGCCGAATATATTTTTTCGCAATCCAGGGTTTCTTGAACAGCATTTTTATCGCCGCTGCGTACCCTTTTCGCCAGGCGTTTTATTTTGTTATCAAGGGGAATACTGTCGGCGACCATCAGTTCGAGGTCAATGGTATCCACGTCGCGGGCCGGGTCTATGGTATCGTATTCAAAAGGGAGTTTCTCATCTTCAAAACACCGCACGACATGTACCAGGGCGTCAACATCTTTGATATACCCGAGGAGGCGGGAGGTATGTCCGCTTCCGCCGAGACCCTCTTTAATGCCTGGAATATCAACAATTTCAAGAGTAGCCGGGACCGTTTTTCGGGGGTGATACATCTCGACCAGTTTTGTAATACGGCCGTCGGTGTATTTTACGACTGCCTGATTTATTTCAGAGTGGTTAGAGCTTAAAGCGCGGGCGGCGGTTATGGCGTTGAAAATAACCGTTTTCCCGCAGGAAGGCAAACCGACCAGACCGCAGGTTAAAGCCATCTGGCATCCCTGCGATTATTATCGGGATAGAAGAAGTTTTGTTTCCCTGGGGTACTACCTTTACCGGTAATTTTGCCCGGGAACACGCAGCATGAATACCCGTAGTTATAAGACGATAAGCGGTAAGGAATCGGATGACCTCTTTTAAATAATATTTAGTTTGAGCTCGGGCCATCCAATACTTGATGAAAACCCTGGGGGATTAAAATAAGCTTGTAATAACCTGAACACGAGCTGAACATATTATATAATCAATAGGTTCCGTCTTCAACTGCATCACCTTTTTCAGCTATAGTAAGGTGGTATTAATATTCCCTTCTATTGCTGGATGAGTTCCCGCAGGAAACGGGCAAAATTGTCCACGTCATCCAGTGCATTGCCAGTCCTCCTGATGTCCAGCGCAATATCACTTTGGCCCGACTCCTGGTACAGCCTGACAATTCTCTTGAGTAACTCTTTTACTTTGAGATGAAGCAACTCTTCTATCCCGGACACGGCTGAAGTCAACTCGGCTTTACGTGCCTCAAGCTGCTCAACGTCCTCCCGCAATTCTGCGACTTGAGCAGTTTGATTCAACGGCCTTACAGCGGTTTTTTTATAACCATCCAATTCAGCAGTAATGTCTTTGTATTCCCGTTCCATTTTACGTATTTGTTCTTGCTGCTTTTGGACAGTCTCCTGGTAAACCCTGACATGTTCCCTCAGACCGGTTAGCTCGTTTTTTAAGCGGTTTTCCTCCTGCGACGGAGGCTCGATTGTGGTACCTGGTTCCCGTGACGCTGATAAAAGCCCTCTTATATCTTTCAGAACGTCCATGCCGGAAATGCTTTTGTCAGGCTTTTTTGGTTTCATGGGTTAGAAGCTCCTTTGCCAGTTCCCTGTATTCAAGGGCCCCCGGGGACCTCGAGGCATAGAAATTGATGGGCATTTCATGTACGGGGCCTTCGGCAAACTTTATATGCCGGTATATGATAGTAGAAAAAACCAGGTCACCAAAGGTCTGCATGATGCTCTCGGAGACCTCTTCGCTCAGTTTTGTTCTCCTGTCGTACATTGTCCGGAGAATGCCTTCTATTTTAAGAGGCGGGTTCACTTCTTCTCGTATAAGGTTTATTATTTGCAGGAGATGTTTTACACCATAAAACGTCAGGGGTTCGCATTGAATGGGTATGAGAACACTGTCGGCGGATGCCAGGGCATTGACAACGAGAAGTCCCAGCGTGGGGGGGCAGTCAATGAAGATGTAATCAAAATCATCTTTTATAGCTGCGAGTTTTTTAAACAGGACTTTTTCCCGGCCTATCTTGCCCGCCAGTTCCGATTCAACCATTGCCAGGTCCATATGAGAAGGGACAACGGATAAATTAAGTGTCGGCAGCTGGATAATAGTGTCTTTGATGTCGGAGTTGGGATCGACCAGGACATGGTGAATGGATTTTTTCACCTGCAACGGATTTATGCCAACACTGACAGTGAGGGAGGCCTGGGGATCGAGGTCGATAATCAGGACTGTCTTGCCCGTATCACAAAGGCTTGCCCCCAGGTTCAGGCACGTGGTTGTTTTCCCGGTTCCTCCTTTGTGCTGGGCTACGGCAATTATTTTACCCATATTCCTCCTGCAGTCTAACAAAAATACCGGCCGATCCGGTTTACCGGGAGTTTCGATATCAAGCCCTGCCTGTTATCTGCACCCGCCGGTGTCCGGAGTTCGGATGGTTTTTATTGTTGTCGGAAACTAATGAAGGTCCAGGGCTTTCCCCCATTTTTCCTTGACGTTTTGAATGAGAGCGGGGTCGGTTCTGATCGGGTCCGGGTAATCATTCAGCCTTTCGAAGGGGATGCAGGCGTCGATAACTGCCTTTGACCTCAGTGTTATAGCCGGACGCTCCGGTACCGTCGGGTCGAGGGGACTGAACCAGGCTCTTTGGATTATGTCTATATCATAAATTGGATCGGTCCTGGTACACAGTGCCCAGATAACATCGCGGATGTTGGCCGGGTCGATGTCCTCGTCCACTACCATGATATACCTTCCGACGGGGAGCGCCCTGCTCTGGGCAGCGCAAAGAGCAATCTGTTTCGATTGCCCGGCAAATCTTTGTTTTAATGAGATCACGGCCATTATTTGGTGACCCATCTCATCTACCCAAACCTTTTTAACATCCGGGAACCCGTTATTGATGAGGACATTATGCAGCATGGCGCTTTTTAATAAAGCGAGGTAATAGGTGTGGTCTCCGGGGGTCCGTTCCGGAGGCCCTCCGAGGAGCACAGGATTGTTGCGGTGATAGACCCGCTGTACATCGATAATAGGGGCAAGACCCTGTTTACTTCCGTAATATCCGGTAAATTCGCCAAAAGGTCCTTCGGGCAGACTCTTATCCGGTGGACACCAACCGGTAATGACAATTTCACTATCGGCCGGGATAGGTAAACCGGTAACCTCATCTATTATGACGTCTATGGGTCTTTCAAGCACGGCGCCAAGGGAACCAAATTCTGAAGCCGGGTAATGGGGAAATTCAACTCCGGCCACGGCAAATATGAGGGGGTGATGCCCGATGGAAATTGCTACGGGACATGACTTATTTTGTTCATGGTATTTCTCATAATGAATTCTTCCGTGTTTACCCGGTGAACTGTAAAATCCAACGGTATTCCGGTTATGAAGCATTATCCGGTAGCAGCCTATGTTTATATCTCCAGAGTCTATATCCCTGGTTATTACAGCGCAACCCGTGCCTATATATCTGCCGCCATCCAGGTCATGCCATCGCGGAACGGGAAATTTGAGAAGGTTGATTTCATCTCCGGAATTCACATTTTCAGTTACAAGGCCTTTCTTAACTTCTCTGGGGGGATATTTGGTTACTTCGTTTTGCCAGACGAGAAGTTTCTTTCTGAAGACATCAAGTAACTCATTTTCGGGGGTGTCATGGGGAAGATTGAAGGTTAACGCTGTGCGAGAAGGGGTGCTGAGGGAACTGGTGAGAAGCTGGTATCCTTCAGGGTAATCCTTAACCGGATCAAAAAGCAGGGCGTTTCGAGGTCCGGCCTGCGCGTTGAGCCTGTTGATGCAGCCAATTTCCAGGTCCCAATCTGCTCCTGCCACACGCCGGAGTTCCCCCATCTCTTCCACTTTTTTCAGCCAATGTCTAAGGTCCAGAGACATACGAACCCCCTTCATATATTTCATTTTGCAGAATGCGTTTGTACCATGGGAATTAGTCCCCAAAAGGTAAGGTATTTTAATCCATCGAGCTTTTTAATTCCACTTCGGATTTGCCGGAACAGTATTTCGCCAAAAAAACAGTGCCATTCCCGAATTATCGGGAATGGCACTACCTTCCAGTATATATTTACCTAATGTAGTGTCTCATAAATGGCCTTACAATCTTTGTCATTCCGGGCTTGACCCGGAATCCAGTCTGTTGCTCTGGATTCCCGCTTTCGCGGGAATGACACCAATGGCACCGCAAATTGTAAAGAGATAATAGAGACACTACACTAATATGTCAGGCCGAGATTGTTTTTGTTAACCGGCAGTTGACCCCATCAGCGGCCCGAAGAGCCATTTACTCCACGGAACAAGGGAGTCTTTATGCGTAATAGAATCTTCGGTTTCGATATAAAAT
>JAUYHV010000022.1 GCA_030689845.1 Dehalococcoidia bacterium | reverse complement strand
GCTCGGAGAGTGGCTGGAGATTGTAAAAAAAGGAGACAGCAAATACATTCGCTGCAACTGCGGGAATATAATGAGTAAGGCCGGGGAAAACTGGAAACTCGGTGCCTACTCAAGGGTCGTTGCTGGTTCAGCCGCTGGTCCTCTGGTTAAACTTCACAATGAACTGGAGATAAGGGAGCATGCATGTCCACATTGTGCAAGAATGCATAGCGTTGAAGTGGCGCTAAAAGGGGAACAATCATTATGGGAAGTAGCCATATAACTTTGAAATCGCATTATTTTATTAAGGATAAGGTTAATCAATAAACCCGTTATTCTTGATGTAAACCAAGATATGATAGAATGACTTATCCTCGGTTTTCTAAGAAAATCTTCATAGGAGGGCTTATATGGTAACTCTGGATCCCGTAACTTTCGAAGTGATACGACACAAACTCTGGGCTATCGGGGATGAGCAGGAAATAACGTTAAAATCTGTTTCCGGTTCTCCCGTGGTAACGGAATCCAGTGATTTTAACAATGGCATTTATTCGAGTAACGGGGATGTTCTGATGCTGGGAAGACAGGTTATTATTCACGCAGGGACCATGGGGGCCGTTTTAAAAAGTGTGATAGAGGACTGCAAAAGCGATCCCGGCATTGATGACGGAGACATGTTCATTATGAACGACCCTTACAGGGGTGCGGTCCATGTCCAGGACATATCCCTGCTGGCGCCTATTTTTTATAAAGGGGACCTTATTGCCTGGTTCGGGGCCTGTGCCCACCAGTTGGATGTGGGGGGTATGGAACCCGGGAGTTTATGCCCCGCCGCCCGGGAAAGGGTACAGGAAGGGTTGAACATTCCTCCCCTTAAGCTGGTGGAAAAGGGAAAGACCAGGAAAGATGTTTTGAATATGATACTGTCAAATTCCCGCCTTCCCTTTCTTCTGGGGCTGGATATCAGGGCTATGATAGCTGCTAATAATGTCGCGAAAAGAAGATTTTTGAGCCTTATCCAGACATACGGCCTCCCGGAAGTTCAAAGTGTCTTGGACCACCTCCTGGACGCGTCGGAGAAGCGGTTGAGACAAAGATTGTTGGAACTGCCAGACGGGACTTTCAGGGCGGTGGATTTCCTGGACCATGACGGGCATGAAAACAGGTTGTATAAAGTAGCGGTAGCAGTAATAAAAGAGGGGGATAGCCTGACATTCGATTTTACCGGGACTTCTGAACAGGCGCCTGGTTTTATAAACAGCGGGAGGGCCGGTTCGGTTGGAGGCGTTCTTACAGCCCTGTTCCCCATCATGGCTTATGATATTCCATGGAATGACGGCCTGATGAGACCCATAAAAATAATCATTCCCAGGGGCAGCCTGTGCGACCCAATACCTCCGGCTCCCCTGGGATTAGGCCCCACGGCAGCCTCATGGGTCTTGCAAAATGCATCAATTGTCGCCTTATCCAGGCTGGTTGGCTGCAGTGAAAAACATAAACGGGAATCCCAGGGAGTGACCATGGGGGCTTTCAACGCATTAAATCTTCGGGGTTTAAACCAGTTTGGAGAACCCTTTGGCCACTATGTTATCGATGTCATGGGTGGGGGAGGGGCTTATTCTTTTAGAGATGGGCTGGACCCCGCCAAAGGCTACGGAATTGCAGTACCTAACGTAGCCAACGTCGAGTGGAACGAGAATTATTCACCTATATTATATAAATACAGGGGACTGATCACCGATTCCGGTGGCCCGGGGAAATACAGGGGTGGATGCGCTGCCGGTATGGCATTTATTCCATATGACACAAAGGGGCTGGATGCAGTCCTGGTGTCACATGGAGTTGAGGTGCCCAACTCCTCAGGGGTATTCGGAGCCTTTCCGGGTTCTTGCCAGGTTAATACTCTTATAAAAGAAGATTCCGGCAAGCCAGGGCAGTGGGAGCGGAGACAGCCATTTTCTCATGGAATCGGAGGTCGGAATGTAGACCTCGGGTCGAAACCGGGCAGGTTCGCTTTCGGCATAGGTGACGTGTTTGAATATACCTGGCAGGGTGGCGGTGGATATGGAGATCCCCTGGACAGGGAACCTGAAAGGGTGGCAAAGGACGTTGTTAACGGTCTGGTTTCAGGGCGGTACGCTGAAGAAATCTATGGAGTTGTTGTCGACGAGGTTAAAATGGCTGTAAATTACCCTGAAACAGATAAACGGCGGAGGGCTATCAGGGAGGAACGACTGGCGGGGATGCCCGAGGAGTTGAAAAACAAAACGGTGCTGACTGGAGGGGAAGTGGTGCAGAGGCTTGGAGAGTGGCTGGAGATTGTAAAAAAAGGAAACAGCAAATACATTCGCTGCAGCTGTGGTCATGTTCTGAGTAATGCCGGGGAGAACTGGAAGCCGGGTGCTTACGCCAGGTTAATTGATAGTCAGATTGCCGGACCGCTGGTAAAACTGCACAAAGACCTTGAAATGAGGGAATATATGTGTCCCGACTGTGCCCGTTTGCACAGTGTTGAAGTGGCAGTACGGGGAGAGGCTCCCTTGTGGGAAATAGACATAAAGGCATAACTTGGAAAGGTAATAGAAGATAGTAATGTTTTTAATAGGAATAGATATAGGTGGAACCTTTACCGACCTTGCCCTGGTGGATGAAAGCGGTTACTTAAAGATTTATAAATCGGAAACCACTCCGGAGGACCTTTCGAAAGGCGTAATGAATGTCATAGCCCTGGCATCAAGGGATTTTGGCATGAGTGTAAAGGATATTCTGCAAAAAACCGTATTTTTTGCCCACGGGACCACGGCCGCGACAAATGCCTTCCTTCAACGCAAAGGCTGCAGGACAGGACTTATCACGACTTTCGGATTCGGTGATACTATTCTAATCAGCCGGCTTCTCGGTATGACGGCCGACATGCCAGAAGAGGAAGTCCTGCACTATAGCTGCCGTTTTTACCCGGAACCGATCGTACCTTACAGGCTGATTAAGGAGGTACGGGAAAGGGTAGACTACAAAGGGAGTATCGTAGTCCCCCTGGAAGAAAACGACGTTTTGAAAGCAGCGGAAGAATTGAAAGAAGCCGGAGTAGAAGCCGTAGCAGTGTGCCTGCTCTGGTCGTTTAAAAACCAGGAGCATGAGCAGAGAATAAAAAGTTTATTGAACAAGGTGATGCCCGGTATCCCTGTTACCCTGTCCAGTGAGTTGATTCCCGTAGCCGGCGAATATGAACGGACCGCGGCTGTGGTAATAAACTCATACCTCAGCCCTATAATATCGAATTATTTGAAAAACCTGAGCAGGCAGTTTGAGGACTTGGGACTAAAATGCCCTGCCCTTATTATGACCTCAGCCGGAGGTGTATTGCCCGTCAAGGAAGCAGGGGAAAAGGCTGTAAGCCTCCTGGAATCGGGACCAGCCGGGGGGATTATTGCTTCGACTTATTTGGGCCAGGCACTGGGTCATAAAAACATAATTGCGACGGACATGGGGGGAACCAGTTTCGATGCAGGTCTCATTATTGATAACCAGCCGGTAATGACACACCGCTCGGTTGTGGGTAAATATCACATCAACATTCCAATGATTGACATAAGTTCCATTGGTACCGGCGGAGGCAGCATAGCCAGGGTGGATGGAGCTTATTTGAGGGTCGGTCCCTATAGTGCCGGGGCTGTACCCGGGCCGGTATGTTATGGGAAAGGCGGTACGGAGCCGACGGTTACCGATGCCGATGTTGTGCTCGGCTATATTGACCCTGATTTTTTCCTCGGAGGCAGGATCAAGCTGGATAAAGAAGCGGCCGCCGCAGCTATTAAAGAAAAAATTGCCGGCCCTCTTGGCATAAGTGTTGTGGAAGCGGCAGCAGGTATCAGGAGAGTCAGCGACAGCCAGATGGCGGACCTTTTAAGAAAGGTAACTTTGCAGAGGGGACACGATCCGAGGGAATTCGTGCTTTTCGCTTATGGGGGAGCCGGACCGACTCACTGCGCTTCTTTTGGAGCGGAACTTGGCGCGAAAAAAATTATCGTACCGATTACTGCAACAGTACATTCCGCTTACGGAGCCGTGGCTTCTGATTTGCAGTACACTTTTGACCTTTCCGATTTCATGAGAACACCGCCTTTTTTCGACCTGGCCTCGAAATATCTCGACGCTGATAAAATGACCGCCAATTTCGCCGAACTGGAAGCGAAAGCATTAAAAGCCCTGGAAGAAAACAACATCAAGCATGAAGATATATCTTTGAAGAGGACCATAGGCATGAGGTTCCGGAGGCAGACCCACGAGTTGCCCGTTCCAGTAAGCACGGGGAAATTTTTACCTGAAGATATCGACCGTCTCGTCAGTGATTTTGAAAAGCTTTACGAAGAGAAGTACGGGAAAGAGTCGGGTTTTAAAGAGGCTGGAGTGGAATTGACTACCTTCAGCTTGAAAGCTACCGGGAATACACCTAAACCGAAGATGAGAGAAATCCCAGGTCACTCTCCCGACCCGACCCCGGCTCTTAAAGGGGAACGACAGGCATTTTTCGGCAGCGATTCGGTAGTTGTACAAGTATATGACGGGCTAAAAACACAGCCTGGAAACATAATAAACGGACCAGCCATTGTTGAATACCCGGGGACGACGGCTGTGATAGGTCCCGGGCAAAAAGGTATCGTGGACCGATTTATGAACATCGAGATTTCCAGGTAAATCCGGTTAAAAAGAACAAACGGAGGTGATTGAAAGCGATAATTAAATAAAGAAGGTATCAGAAACGGAACAACCAGTGTAGTGTCTCTAATATCTCTTTACAATTTGCAGTGCTACTGGTGTCATTCCCGCGAAAGCGGGAATCCAGAGCAACAGACTGGATTCCGGGTCAAGCCCGGAATGACAAAGATTGTAAGGCCATTTATGAGACACTACACT
>JAUYHV010000021.1 GCA_030689845.1 Dehalococcoidia bacterium | reverse complement strand
AGTGTAGTGTCTCATAAATGGCCTTACAATCTTTGTCATTCCGGGCTTGACCCGGAATCCAGTCTGTTGCTCTGGATTCCCGCTTTCGCGGGAATGACACCAGTAGCACTGCAAATTGTAAAGAGATATTAGAGACACTACGCCAGGAATAATTTAATTATCCTGTTAGGAACGGATGAGTTCCAAAAACCAAGCCCGTATTTTAGAGCCGGGTAGATAGAAAGATTTGGAGTCCCATCTGGGAAATCTGGTCCTGTGCTTCTTCTATCCCGTCTACGTGCCTGTCTTCGTCATTCAGAATTTTTTCAAGGATTTCCCGTGTAGCGAAATCTTTTTCTGTGCCGCACAGGGCTATCCCGGCGTTGTAGGCTTTAACGGCGTCCAATTCGAAGCCGAGATCGTTGGCATACATTTTGGGCACTTCGGCTCCGATATGCATCTTGTTAAGGTCACTGACCCTGGGAACACCATCGAGAAACATAATACGTCCGATCAGAGTCTCAGCGTGTTTCATTTCATCGATAGCGCGCTTTTGTATTGATTCATGAAGCTTGGAATAGCCCCAGTTTTCGCATAATTCGGAGTGCACGATATACTGGCTGATTGCCGTCAGTTCATCGGCAAGCAAAGAGTTAAGGCTATCTATAACTTTCTGGGAACCTTTCATTGTTACCTCCTAATATTATTTGTCGTTTCCACATTCTTGAACTCTATATTATTATGTCTTTTTACGTCTTTGTCAACAAACCCGGGAAACAAATGTACAAAAAAGTGCGAATTTTGTTATTGCAGGACTTTACTGAACAAGATTGGTTGTAGATAGGCGTTTTTAGTATTCAAGAGACTGTTGACAGAATGGAAATAATGGTTTATCTTTCATATTCAATAAGGTTACAGTCCAATGCAGGTTTTATATAAGGGTTGCATTGCTCATTTTTAAGTATTAGACATTGGATTGTTTGAAAGGGTCCGGTGCTAAATTATTCAAACATAAAGAGGAGGATTCAGTTGCCGGAAGAAAAAAAGAAGGTTTACAGGATTGTCGGTGAAACCAGCCGGGGCAAGGAAAAGAAACCCGAACCAAAATCTATTTGGCGCATGGGCCCAGAAGACCTGCCGACTCCAAAAGGCGTCGGATATATTCAATCAAGGTGGGATTTATGCACCGGTTGCGGCGCCTGTGAAATGGCCTGCTCACAGGGCCATTTCGGAGTTATGGACCGGGAATACTCCCGTATCCGTATATTTCGGTATTTTCTACCGCTGCCAAAGTCGGTCCAGAATGTCTGCGCCCATTGTCCCAGGGATGAACGGGAATGCCAGAAAGCCTGCCCTTTGGATCCACCCGCAATATTCTACGATGATAAGAATTTCCACATGACCGTAGATGTGGAACGGTGTGCCGATTCGGGCTGTCACTATGAATGCATGACCGGATGCCCTGCAGAAGTTCCCAGGGGAATTCCCGGCCAAAAGGGGGTCATGGTGTGCAATCTTTGTGAACGGGATGGCATAAGGCAGCCCCGTTGTGTTGATATCTGTCCAAATTATGCTCTGGAGTTTTTGTCCCCGAAGTTCCCGCAGCATCTTGACCGGAACCATCCGGATGAAAAAGCCAAAGCGTTGGCCAGGAGGCTTTATCCCTTGAAAGGGGATCAGATACAGAGACAACCGGAAGAAATATGGGGAGGTAAATAATAGTGGCTGAGAGAAAGTTTCATCTCCTTGAAGTAGATTTAACTCGCGGTTCTTCCCGTGTGGTTGATATGACAAATGATGTGAAGAAATTTGTTGGTGGCAGGGGGCTTGGGGCTAAAATTCTTTGGGACAGGGTACCCAAGGGTGCAGACCCGCTGGGACCGGATAATGTTCTCTATTTTGGCGTTGGACCCCTTACGGGACTATGGGGTGGAGTAACCAATATAAATGTAAAATCACCTTTGACTCTCCTTCACGGTGAGACCAACATGAACGGGCGGTTCGGGGCGGAAATGGTCCGCGCAGGTTACGAGTCGGGACTTCTGGTAACCGGTAAGGCTAATAGCCCCTGTTATATTTACATAAAAGATGACAAGGTAGAAATAAGGGATGCAAAACATCTATGGGGAAAACTGAACCAGGATTGTCAGTACCAGCTAAAAAATGAACTCAGGGAAACCCTGGATGACCAGAACTTCCAAATTTCATCCATAGGTCCGGCCGGCGAAAAGCTGGTACGTAATGCCGATATTTGCCATGATTTTTACCACCACGGGGCCCGTTTGGGAACCGGAGCCGTCATGGGTAGCAAGAACCTGAAAGCAGTAGCCATACGGGGAACACGACCTGCTCCTTATGCAGCATCTTTGAATTTGATGGACATGATACGGGAATACTACCACAGGAGTGTTCCTTACAAAGCATCGGTTCGCCGTTGGGGTCATACGGTATCGATGCCTGAGAGGTATTACGCTACCGTAGAAGGAATCAAGAACAAGCAGCTGGGGTGGGACCCGATTTGTGACCTGAGCAATCCGGTTTTGCTCGAGCAGAGGCACAAGATTTGGAACGATGCCTGTGCCATGTGTCCGGCAGGTTGTAAGGTCCCCTACATGCGAAGGGACCCTCCCCTTGGTCCGGTGGTTGGGGAGATGCGCCATGATAACGCCGGTGGCTGGAATGCCAATGTAATGATTCCGGGTTTTGAAAGCCAGATGTATCTGTCTCCACTTATGGATAACTGGGGTATCGACAGCGAGGATGTGTCGGGAGTGGTAGCCTGGATGCTGGAATGCTACCAGAGGGGGATAGTTACCAAGGACGATTTGGGCGGGCTCGATTTGACCTGGGGAAATCTGGAGGCTATCAGTAAACTGACCAGGATGATAGTCTATCGGGAAGGGATAGGTGATATCCTGGCTGAAGGATTCAAATTTGCCCCTGCAAAAATAGGCAAGGGTTCGGAAAAATATGCCATGCACGGGAAGGGTGTGGCCATTACCTCGTATGAACCCCGGGGGAGCATGGTCGATGCGGTAGGGCTTGCCGCCAATCCAAACGGAGCCTTGCACCACTGGCGGTTTGGGTACCGAAATCTCATGATGGACTCTTTGACGGCCTGTACTTTCCTGACTCCAAGCCTGGATTCTGCTTTTGGCGGGTGGGCTCGGTGGGGCACAGGAGCCCTGGGCAACGTAGCAGGATGGCAATGGACCGAAGAGGACTGGCAAAAGACTGCCAGTAGATTGGTCCTTATGGAAAGGATTTTTGCTCTCAGGGAAGGCCACGTTCCCGAAAGAGACGATGTTCTACCGGAGCGTTTTTTTACGGAAACAATTTATGATAAATCCGGAAAACCTCATATCCTGAATAAAGATCAGTTTTTTGAACACAGGAAACGTGCTTACCTGGAACTCGGACTGGGGGAAAATGGTATTCCCGGCAGGAAACTACTGACTGACGTCGGACTGGATTTTGCTATTCCTTCTCTGGATATGGTTGATTAAGTTTCCACCGCAGGTGTTTTTAAGGCTTTTTAGTTAACATATCAAACAGGGTTCCCAATTTTACTCCTTGAGGGTTTAGGTCGTCTTTTCCAACCAAGTGTCTCCAGGAGATCTCCTATATCTGTATCCTGGGTTGTGTTAATACGAAGAGGTAAATCAGTGTTGATTCCGTATTTGATCCGGCGTCCCTCCTTTTTTTTTGTGATGTAGCCATCTACCTCAAGGTCAGTGATAATATTACGAGTTGCTTTTTCAGTAATTCCTATTAAAGATGCTATTTCCCTGGCGGTTATTCTCCGCTGCTGTGCAATTGAACATAAGACCAGGGAATGATTCGTAAGAAATTTCCATTTAGGCATT
>JAUYHV010000020.1 GCA_030689845.1 Dehalococcoidia bacterium | reverse complement strand
AGCAAATTATGAAAATCTATGTGGGCAATCTATCCTTTGATGTTACCGAAGACGAGATTGAGACAGAATTCGGTACTTATGGCAAGGTGGAATCTGTGGCCATTCCTTCCGATAAGATCAGCGGGCGTCCCAGGGGCTTTGCCTTCGTGGAAATGGCATCAAAATCTGAAGCCGAAGCCGCTATCACGGGGCTTAACGGCAAAATGTTGAAAGACCGGACTATCGTGGTTAACGAGTCCCGCCCTCGTGAGGACAGGGGCGGCGGCGGTTCCTTTGGCAACAGGAGGAGTGGCGGCAATAGCGGCGGTGGTTACGGCGGCGGCAGGCAGCGAAGATATTAGGCCACCTGCCTATTTGAATTCGTTCTGACGTCACATAAGTCTTTGCTGACTTATCCATCACAAATCGTGGCAGTTTAACCGGTTTGGTAAAAGGGGGATAAATATGAATATTTATGTGGGCAACCTATCGCTCGAAACGACCGAAGACGAACTACGCAAAGAGTTCACGGAATTCGGGGAAGTGGTATCTGTAACCATCATGGACGACAAGTATATCGGCAGCGGCCAACTGAGGGGCTACGGGTATGTTGAAATGGCCTCGAAATCCGAAGGCGCAATTGCGATTGCCAACATCGAAGGGAAAAAAATGAGGAACCGGGTCGTTATTGTCGTTGAGGCCCTGCCGCTCTCAAACAAAAGCGAGACGGTTTCCCTCAATGTCAGAAGTGGCAATCGGTATTATAATAAAAAAAGAGAAAGAAGATACATAACTAACTTAACACCTGTAATGCAGGTGTAAGAGTAGTATTTTTCAAGGAGTTTAATGAATTTCGAAACCTTTAATTTTCATACGAGCGTCATGGCCGGTGTACATGCCCTCGGCTACACCATACCCACACCAATCCAGTTACAGGCCATCCCACCTATCCTGCAGGGTCGAGATGTCATTGGTTTAGCCCAGACCGGAACAGGTAAGACGGCGGCTTTCGTGCTGCCTATTCTGGAGCGTCTGCGATCGGGTCCGCGAGGAGGTGTCCGGGCTCTGATAATCTCACCTACACGCGAACTGGCTGAGCAGACCTGCGAGGTTATCGATGGCTTGGGCTGTAAAACCCAACTGCGGGGCGTTACCATCTATGGCGGGGTAAGCATGACCCAGCAAATCCGAGCCTTGCACGGAAAACCCGAAATAGTGGTCGCCTGTCCAGGCCGCCTGCTCGACCATCTCTGGAAGGGCACGATTAATCTATCGGGACTGGAAATTCTTGTCATTGACGAGGCTGACCGAATGTTTGACATGGGTTTTTTGCCTGATGTTCGGAATATTTTATCCTGTATCATGCACAAGCGACAGACTTTGCTCTTTTCAGCAACCATGCCAGACAATATCCGGCGTCTGGCGCGTGAAATCCTGCATGACCCGGTCACTATACAAATAGACCATACGCTACCGATAAAAACAGTATCACACTTTTTGTACCCTGTACAACAGCACCTCAAAACAACTTTGCTGAAGGAAATTCTAAATAAAACCAAAACTGATTCGGTGCTTGTCTTTACCCGCACCAAGCACCGCGCCGAACGTGTTACGCAACAACTGGTAAGAGAGGGCTATAGAGTAACGTCACTGCAGGGGAACCTGTCCCAGGGCCAGAGACAGGCCGCGCTTACAGGTTTCCGTAACGGCTCGATTAAGATTCTGGTGGCGACCGATATCGCGGCCCGCGGTATCGATGTCTTAAGCATTTCCCACGTCATCAATTACGATATGCCCGAAACCACGGATGACTACGTCCACCGAATCGGCCGTACCGGGCGGGTTGAAAAAAATGGTGATGCATTAACCCTCGTAACCGGTGAGGATGGAGATAGGATACGTGCCATCGAACGACTTCTCGGCGCGCCACTTGAACGTCTTACGCTTAAAGGCTTTGATTATAACCGGCGTGCGCCGGACCGGGAAGTTAGCCTTTCATACCGACCGCGACGACCCTTCATACCAAGACAAGGGATTCGTAACCAAGTAGCTATGACGTAGAGCCTGGGCTTGCCAGCCAAAATATCCTTCTAAAGTGACAACTGAAGCCTCCCCAACCGGAGGCTTTTTTGTTATTTAACCCTCCTGGGAACCCCGGGAAAGTAGCTATTGTTTCAGGTAATAACCGAGGGGTAAGATAAATATTCACCATTAACTTATCTTTTTATTTTAGGGAGCAGAACCCGGTCTTAATAACCTGCTCAAATCTCGGGGACCACCTCATGCATCGTTAATTTGGTTATTCAGGCAAGGTTTTTTAATACTTGGAGACGCCTATTTCTTCCATCTTGCCGGTGATAAGGTAGACCACGCGTTCGCAAATGTTGGTTACCCTGTCGGCGCTGCGCTCCAGGTTGTGCGCTACCCAGATAAGCCGGGTTGCCCTTGTAATGGTCTTCGGGTCCTCCGCCATAAATGTCAGGAGTTCCCTGAATACCTGGTCGTAAAGATTGTCAATCTCATCGTCTTCATTGACGATTTGTCTCGCTGTTTCAGCATCCCGGTTGACGAAAGACAGAAGAGCGCGGTGTAGCATGTCCGCTGTTTTGTTTGCCATGCGTGGCAGGTCGATAAGCGGTTTCAGGGGCGGCTCATCTCCGATTAATATTACAATCCTGGCGGTGCCCTCGGCATGGTCCCCGATGCGTTCCAGTTCCGATATGATGCTGAGAGCGCTGATGATAATCCTCAGGTCGCTGGCCATCGGCTGCTGAGTAGCAATCAACTGGGTGCACTTGTCCTCTATGTCAAACCTTTTTTCATTTATCTTGATATCGTCGGCGATAATTTGGTGGGCAGCGGGGATGTCCCTTTCCTTGAGGGCATCCATGGAAAGGATTATGGCTTTTTCCACCATACCGCCCATGGCCAGGATATCGTCCTGGATTTCTTTTAATCTTTTGTGGAATGCTGTTCTTATCTCAGGCATATAAGTCTCCTCTGGAGTATTAGCCAAACCGGCTGGCAATGTAATCTTCTGTTCCTTATTTTATCTGATAACCCGTAGAATATAAAATTTACTTTTACCTCCGCCCGAACTCCCGTTCCAGCTTATCGGCACTGAGATGTAGCATGGTCGGCCTTCCATGAGGGCAGGTGCGGGGAGAGTCGGACTTCTCCAGCCTGCGGACCAGTTCCGTTAATTCCTCCCCCGATAAGACCTGTCCCGCTTTTACCGCCCCGTGGCAGGCTATAGATGCTGCAATAAGCTCCTCCCATCCGGCTTTGGCTTCACCTTTAGCCAGGTCATCTATAACACCCATGAGAGTTTCGGAGATATTCCCGTCCTTCAGTACCGAAGGCACGGTCCTGACCAGGTAAGTCCTTTCCCCGAAGGGTTCAAGGGTGAAGCCGAAACCGGGAAGTTCCTGCCCTTTTTCTTTCATAATCTCATCCTGGCCGGCATTTAATTCCAGAGTCAGGGGCTGCAGCATTCCCTGGGATATGACCTCCCGGGCTTTTCTCTGGTTAATCAAATCATCGTAAATAACACGTTCGTGGGCTGCGTGCTGGTCAATCAAATAAAGCCCTTGCGGGCCTTCTGCGATAACGTAGGTATTGGAAAGCTGCCCTAAAACCCTCAAAATGGGCAGCTCGCTTCGGACAATATTCTGCCCGGAAGTACCCGCTGCCTTACGTTCCGTCGGGATGCTGTCCCTGTTCAATGATTCCCATAGCGCCTGGACCGGTTCTTCAGGCGGCATTGAAGTCCTGCCGGCAGCCGTTTCCGGCACCGGGGACTGCTGCAGCAGCGTCTTCCTTACTTTTTTCTGGACCATGCTGAAGACCGCCGGTTCGTTCCGGAACCTGACTTCCATCTTTGTCGGATGTACGTTGACGTCAACCTCGGGGAATGGCAGAGAAATATTTAAAACCGCCGCGGGGTGCTTCCCCGTCATCAGCATTCCCCTGTATGCTTCTTCCACTGCGAACGTTAATGCCCTGCTGCGGGCCCAGCGCCGGTTGATGAAGAAGCTGATATAGTTGTAGTTGGAACGGGAAAGGGCCGGAGGGCTTACGAAACCGGATACTCCTATCCCGTTGTCACCCGGACTATCTTCTGCCACAGTCTCCAGCATGGCTTCGCCGAATTCGTGCCCGTATACGGCGATAATGCACTCCCTGAGTTTTCCGCTCCCCGGTGTCTGTAAAGACCTCCGCCCCTCTATGAAAAGGGAAAACTTTACCTCGGGGTATGCCAGGGCATAATGCTGGATGGTATTACTTACATGGCTGTTTTCAGTTGCCGGGGACTTGAGAAATTTCAGACGGGCCGGAATGGTGGAAAAAAGGTTGCGGACAGTGATTGTGGTCCCCGAAGTGCGGACCCGGGGGCTGCGCTCGATCATTATGCCGTTCTTCACCACCAGGTACAGCCCGGCATCTTCGCCCTGGATCCTGGTGAGCATCTCCACCTGGGCAACGGAAGCTATACTCGCCAGGGCTTCTCCCCTGAAACCAAGACTGCTGATGTTTTCCAGGTCCTGCATGCCGGCGATTTTACTGGTTGCATGGCGCTGGAAGGAAAGAGAAGCCTCTGCGGGGGGAATCCCCATGCCGTTGTCGGATACCCTGATTAAGGCTACACCGCCGTTTTGGATTTCCACAGAAATCTCCCCGGCGCCGGCATCGAGGGCATTCTCCACCAGTTCCTTGACCACGGAAGCCGGCCTTTCGACTACTTCACCAGCGGCTATTTTGGCAACTACTTCCGGAGAAAGGACTTTAATGGGCATAATTAACTATATTATCTAAAGATCAAAAAATCAATATCAGGCGGGAAAATTCGAAGCTGTGCTGAAAACGAGTTCTGTTTTTCATTTTATGCGGGACCCGGCGCAAGAAAAAAAGCGCTTTAAACATTTTCAATAAGTGTAAAATATTCCCCTGCCATTTTCCCGGCGATAACAGGCCAGTTAAATTCCCCGGCTGTGCTGCGGCAAAAGCTGGACAACGACTGTCGCGATGTTTTGCTTCCCAGTAAAATGGAAAGGGCGTCGGCCAGTTGAGACGGCGACCGTTCTCCCAGGAGCAGGCCGTTTATATCAGGTTGGATGATGTCTTCCATGGCTCCGACTTTAGGGGCGATAACCGGTGTACCGCAGGCCAGGGCTTCCAGAGGTACCATGCCGAAGGTCTCATACTGAGACGGCAACACGCAAACATCGGCAGCGGCATAGTACAGCGGCAGCTGCTTCTGGTTTACGGTTCCGCAAAAACTCACCCTGCCGTCAACACCTAATCTCTTGCTCTGCATGTAGATGCTTTCGATTTCCTTTTCATTTGAGGCTCCCCCTCCTACCAGCAGTAATTGGGAACGCTCATGGGATGACATCAGTGGAAGGGAATCGATTAGAAGCTCAATGCCTTTACCGTTTTCAATCCTGCCGACATAGAGGATTATGGGTATACCGTTGAGCCCCAGGACCTTCCGTGCCTGTAATCTGTCCCGGGGCCGGAACAGTTTCATATCAACACCGCAGGGGATCACCCGGATTTTTTCAGCTTCCGTTCCGTACAGCTCCATCAGGTCGGCCTTTTCCCTCCCGGTAGACGCCACCACAAGGTCGGCTGAAGAAAGGATTTGCTCTTCCATGTCGGCTCTCAGTTGAGGTTCTGTGCTGTTATCCAGGTAGCGGTTTTTGGCCCTGGCCGACGTGTGAAACATGACGACATGGGGGACCTGCCAACGCCCGGCCAGCATTTGCCCCACCGCGCCGGAAAGCCAGTAATGGCTGTGTACTATGCGGTATGCTGTCTCTTCTTTCTCCGCAAAATGGCAAATTGCCGAATAAAAGTCCGGCAGATAGTTGTACAACTCAAGTTTTCCTCCATCGTGCTCTACCGGCAGGTGAATCAGCCGGACACCCTCTCCAAGCTTTATGATGCCATGGTTAAACCTGCCGTTGCAGCCTTCGCCGTTCTGCTTTGGACGGCGGGCGGGAGTAAAGCGCTGTTTTGAAGTAATATCCCGCATAAAATCATCGAAATGCGGCACGGCGGGCTGATGGCGGCGTGTGAATATGTCCACGTGTATACCCAGTTTGCCGAGGTTTTTTGCCAGTTGCTCGACATACACGTTCATGCCTCCGCTGTCCCTGGTGCCCGGGACATCCAGGGGGCAGCTGTGGAGACACAGCATAGCCACACGGAACCCGGGATCCCGGCTCACAGGGAATTTTCCATAGTCAAAGGGTTTTCAGAATAGCTTTCATCCATGATCAAGCGATATAAGGGAACGGGTCTTCCTCCCAGGTTTGTTTTATAGTCTTCATCTCCCTTCAGGAAATCGAAGCCTTTCCTGCCCTCTTCAACAGCCTGCTTAATGCTCAAGGCTTTACAGAGGAGACCTGCACTGAGCGCAGAATAACCGGGATCGTAACCACTATTGTATAAATATACTACCCCATTATAGTCGAAGCAGAAAGTTGTTGCCACCCTTTTATCATTCAACTCTAAAAAATACAGCCTCAGCCAGGACTGGTTTTCAGCGGAAACCGCTAACCTGCGGAAAAAGGCCTCCCGCTGCGGTGTCAGGAATGCCGTTTTGTCTCTTCTGCTGTTGCGAAACAGGTACAGGAAACTGTCAAAATCGTCGGGGATGCTCCGGCTGGCATAAAAACGAATGTTCCCGGCTTTTTCCAGCCTCCTGAATTTCCTCTGGAGTTCGTGCCTGTCGCGGGACGGTAACAGCCGCAGGTATTCGTCCCAGGATTCCGGCAGGTCCAGCCAGTAAGATACGTCCAACGCCCTGGTAAACGCCGGGCGATTACGTTCCCGCGCCAGGGCAGGAAGGCTGCTCAGAAGCGGGGATGTCGGGTGGAGCGGGGCAAGGTTAAAAACACCACCTTTAAGTTCCCTGTAGTCCAGCATTGCCGATACTACGGCCCGTTCCTCGCCGGGCAAGGCAATAATATCGAGATAATCACAGACGTCCTCATCGCCTGTAAGGTTTATCAGGGCTTCCTGCCTCAATAGGGGGGCTATACCAACAGCCTTGCCGCCCCGTTTTATGAGCAGTATTTCCAGGTCACCCTGGCCGAGTTCCAGCCACCATGCCCGGACCCATTCCGGACGTTGAAAAACATGGTGCGCAGCGCCGTTTCCCAAAAGCTGGTTCCAGTACCCTTCGACGGCAGGAAAATCCCTTGATATTTCCCATTTCAGGTCGTCTTTAATTAATTCGAACATTGAAATAAGTCACAAATCCCCGGCCCAAAACTAAAAAATATTAACGGTCAATATACCGCTTTTCCATAAGGACTGAGAGATAGGCATCACCGGTGCCCCCGGCTTCCACACCTTCCAGCTTCCTCAGGGAAACTATATTAAAAAGGCTTGAAAAATAACGCTCGATTTCTCCGGGGGTGAAAATATATGGCGGCCCTCCTCCGCCCCAGGCGCGGCGGGTAAAGCAGACCAGCAGGTACTTGCCTTTCGTCTTCAATACCCTGCAAATCTCCCGGATGAAAACTTTTCTTTTCCGGGGAGCAATGGTGTGGAAACAGCCCCGGTCGAAAACGAAAGTAAAGGTTTCATCGTCATAGGGCATCGCCAGGACGTCTCCTGCCAGGAAACTGCAGGAAACACCGGCTTTTGCCGCCCGTTCCCTTGCCAGTTCAACGGCCCGGGATGAGATGTCTATTCCATCGCTCTGGAAGCCCTGTTTAGCTATATAGACCGTGTTGTAACCTGAGGCGGAACATACATCGAGGGCTCTCCCGCTGTCAATAACTCCCTTACTGAGAATATCCATGAGTTCCTCGGATACCCCGGACTGCTCCCAGGGCAGGGTGCCGGGAGGGGCTTTTCGGTACACTTCATCCCATTGACTTTTGTCGCGTTCATTTGCAGGCATGTGCAGGATTTATACGGGCAGGTCCGCCTCGACCACTGCCGTGATTAGTTTCACAACGTTCTCTACGTCTTCCATGGCAACGACTTCGCTGAAGGTATGTATATACCGCGAGGGAACGCTTACGACCCCTGTTGGCACGCCTGAACGGCTTAATTGCATAACCGTGGCATCGGTGGTACCCCCTTCGAAAACTTCAAGCTGGTACGGGATGCCCTTTTCCTCGGCCAGTTTAATGAGCCAGTCTCTGATGGCAGTGCCGCAGACCAGGCCGCCCGAAAGGGAGTCGCGCCTTCCATCGGCAGCCAGAATGGCCGGCCCATGCCCGAGTTTTATGGGACCTTCATGTTCGGTGACCTCGGGATGGTCTGCGGCAATACCGGTATCGACGGCCAGGCCTAAATCAGGACTCACGGCGAATGCGGACACCGTTGCTCCTTTAAGGCCGATCTCTTCCTGGATAGTAAAGGCCGCCACCAGCCTGTTCCGGGGCTGGACCCTCTTTAATACCTCTATAAGGATTGCGCAGCCCACCCTGTCATCCAGGGCTTTGCCGCAAATCAACCCGTTCTTAAGTTCCGTTACTTTCCTGTCAATCACGATGGGATCCCCGATCCTCATGCCGAGCGCCCCCGCTTCTTCGGCGCTCCCAGCGCCAATGTCTATAAACATCTTGTCATAGCCGACCAGCTTTTTCCTGTCATGGTCACTCATGAGGTGGATGGGTTTACATCCCACCACGCCGGGCACCGGTCCCTTATTGGTAAAAATCGTGACCCGCTGTCCCTGGAGGAGCTGGTCGGAAATTCCTCCGAGCTTGGCGAACCTCACAAAACCTTTGGAGTCCACGTGCTTCACGAGGAGCCCGATTTCGTCCATGTGGGCGGCAATCATGACCGTCTTGCCGCTGCCCTTTGAAGCCAGGATATTATTCAAAGCGTCGACGGTTACGTTATCGGCATGGCCGCTTATTTCTTCCTTGATAATATCGCTGATACTTCCCTCGTAGCCGGGGCAACCGGGAGCTTCGGACAATTTGACTATAAGTTCTTTGAGGCTGCTCATTTTACTCCTGCGCTATACGATTTTTACGACCGGACACAAAACGGGGTTCTTTTGCGGGATAAAAGACCCTTTGATATTATAAACCCTGCGGGTTGAATAAAGCCACATTTTGTACTCATCCAATCTTTCCCACCATAAAGTAAACGAAAAACGGGTAAAATATTAGTTTGACGTACTCTTTTTTGGGTATTATAATCGGAAAACATTTTCCTCTATCCTATTGTTACTATTATTAGGAGGGCATTATCATGGGCTTCGGGACGCAAGATGCGGAGAGAAAGGTGCTCGCGATATTAAAAGTGCTGACTGATTCCAAGGAAGCGCTCGGAGCCAGGGTTATTGCCCGTCATTTGGAAGACCACGGAGTTGAACTGGGCGAAAGGGCAGTTCGGTATCACCTTAAGCTGATGGACGAACGCGGTTTAACCCGGCTTGTAGGTCTGCGGGATGGCCGCGCTCTTACTGAACTGGGAATAAAGGAAGTAAGAAACGCCCTGGTTAAGGATAAAGTCGGTTTCGCTATCTCAAGGATTGAGCTTCTTGCTTTTCGCACTGACTTCAACCCTAAGGATCGCACTGGTTTTATTCCCATCAATGTCTCATTTTTCCCGAAAAACAAATTCAATAGAGCAGTCCAGACAATGAAACCTGTCTTTGCTAATGAGCTTTGTGTTAGCCACCTGGTTGCCCTGGCACAGGAAGGTGAAAGGTTAGGTGACTTAATCGTGCCGGAGGGCACTGTAGGATTTGCAACAGTTTGCAGCATTGTCATCAATGGCACCTTGCTTAAAGCGGGGATTCCAATTGATTCAAGGTTTGGAGGTCTCCTCCAGATTCGCAATAGCCAGCCGTTTCGTTTCGTTGAACTCATTCACTATGATGGTTCCTCCCTCGACCCTTCAGAGGTATTTATTAAAGCCGGGATGACTGATGTGATAGGAGCGGCTGTTAGAGGAGAGGGTTCAATATTAGCCAACTTTCGCGAGATACCCGCCATGTGCCGGCCGATAGTTGTTCACGTCATAGCAAATCTCAAGGATGCCGGAATAGGAGGCCTTTTGCTGATGGGAAGTACAAGCGAACCCGTATGCCAAATACCGGTAGGCTTGAATAGAATTGGTATGATCTTAATCGGCGGACTGAATCCTGTAGCGGCTGCTAAAGAAGCCGGTGTTGATGCTGAAAACTGCGCTATGAGTACTCTTATTGAATACACAGACCTAATCAAATTTGAGGAATTATTATGAAACCGGTAAATAACTTTTAAAGGAGTATCAGGTAATGAATCTGCAACGACCAAATGCCAATGAAGCCACACGAAGCGCCAACCGTTCAAGGAGTGTTGCCCCCATGAGCGGCCTCTGCACTCGTTGCACAGATGATTGTGTTGGAAACTGCGAGGTTTTTCAGTCAACGTACCGAGGCCGGGAACTGATCTACCCAGGACCTTTTGGCAACGTTACCGCCGGAGGTGACAAGGATTATCCCATTGATTACTCACATTTGAATATCCAGGGATACGCGTTAGGCGCCAGGGGGTTACCTCCCGGTGTTGTCGGTGACCCCGACACCGCTACATTTCCCTCGGTAAGTACCGAGACTGAATATGGCTGGGACCTAAAGGCTAAGATGAAGGTCCCCATCTTTACCGGCGCTTTAGGTTCAACAGAAATAGCCCGCAAGAACTGGGAACATTTTGCTATTGGCGCCGCCATAGGCGGGGTTACGCTGGTATGTGGTGAAAATGTTTGTGGTATTGATCCCAAGCTCGAGCTCGACTCGAAGGGAAAGGTCGTTTCAGCGCCGGACATGGACCGCCGCATCGAGACCTATCGACGTTACCACCAGGGATATGGGGAAATCCTGGTGCAATTGAATGTAGAGGATACCAGGTTAGGCGTCGCCGAGTATGTACACAAAAAACACGGGCTGGAAACTATCGAATTAAAATGGGGACAGGGAGCCAAATGTATCGGAGGAGAAATCAAGGTTAATAGTTTGGAACGGGCCTTAGAGCTCCAAAAGCGTGGTTATATAGTAACGCCGGACCCCTCAAATCCAATATCCCAGGCATCCTATAAAGACGGTTCCCTCAAGGAATTTGAACGCCACAGCCGTCTCGGCTTTATCGATGAAGAAGGTTTTTATGCTGAGGTTAAACGCCTCCGGAACGTGGGATACAAACGCATTACCTTGAAGACTGGCGCCTATGGGTTGCGAGAGCTGGCTATGGCTATCAAGTGGGGCGCGAATGCTAAAATCGATCTGCTTACAATAGACGGCGCCGGCGGCGGTACTGGTATGAGCCCATGGCGAATGATGGAGGAATGGGGTATGCCCAGTCTTTATCTACATGCTGCCGCCTACGAGTTTTGTAAGAAGTTAGCCGACAAAGGGCAGCGGGTGCCTGATATCGCTTTTGCCGGTGGGTTCAGCAGTGAGGATGGCGTATTCAAAGCCCTTGCCCTGGGCGCGCCATTTAGCAAAGCTGTTTGCATGGGCAGGGCTTTGATGATTCCCGGTATGGTGGGCAAGAATATCGAAAAGTGGATTAAGGATGGTAAATTACCGCGGACGGTCGGTCAATTCGGCGCAACCCCGGAGGAAATCTTCGTCTGTTACGAAGACGTTAGAAACATAGTAGGCGCTAACGAAATGAAGAATATCCCTCTCGGCGCTGTTGGAATTTACAGCTACTGCGAGAAGATACGGGTGGGACTTCAACAATTGATGGCAGGAGCGCGATGTTTCAACGTACCTGCTATTACACGGCAAGAATTGATGTCCTTAACTGAAGAATGTTCCAAAGTGACGGGAATACCCTATTTAATGGATGCGTATAGGGAAGAGGCAATGAAGATTCTCGGATAAAAGGAAGGACGGACGGATGACAAAGGAATTTTCCTTCAGAAAACTCACCCATGTGCCAAAATTATCCCTGAAAGAGAGGGAGTGGCGCTGGGGCGCACTTCGCCAGGAGATGTCTCTCAAGGAACTGGACTGTCTTCTTATTTTCAGCCAGGCGGGCAGCGACGGCACGGGCTCGGCTAATTTGCGTTATATAACCCACGTTGCCACTTCCGGGGTCGGGATATTCCCATTGCAGGGGGAACCGGTGGTTTTCGGAGGGCTGCCCCACACAAGTTCCTATTACAGGGGCTACCAGGACTGGGTCGCCGATATCCGTTCCGGCGCCCGGCCTGACAGTATCGCGGCGGCATTGAAAGAAAAGGGCTGCGAGAAGGGTAAAATAGGGGTTGTCGGGTTCGGCAGTCAAAGCTCCAGGATGGTCCCGGAGACGATTCCCTACAGTTCATTTTTAAGGATTCAGAAACTGCTTCCCGAGGCAGTGTTTTCCAATGAAAGCAGCCTGCCGGAAAGGCTGCGGATGATCAAGAGCGATGAGGAACTGGCAATGATAGAGAAGGCTGCGGAGTTAGCCAATCTCATGTTCCGGTCGCTGGTGGAGAGGGCGCGTCCCGGAAATGCCGAATGCCAGCTTTACGCAGGCATGATTGAGGCGGCAATAGGGGCGGGTGGGGAAATGAGCATGATTCTCATGGATGCCGGGAAATACCCGCTGCTCCACGGGCGTTCCTTTCCTTACAGTCAGAAACCCCTGGAAAAAGGAGACATGGTCGTTACCGAGTGGCATTCCAACTATGGGGGATACCAGGTCGGTGTGGAGCATTCCCTTTCCCTTGGAGAACCCGATGCCCGCTACAGGGAAATCCACAAGGTTTGTGAGGAGGTATTTGATGCCGTGATGAAAAACCTGAAACCGGGAGTCACCATGGAAAAAGTCATCGAGGCTATGCGGAAAACCGTTGAGCAGGCGGGAATGACCTATGTCGAGGTCGGACTCCACGGGCACGGTCTCGGGTCACCCGAATTTCCTACCGTGGTATTCGGCGGGCCGAACTGCCTTGTCGGGGAGCATCCCCTGGGGAAAATGCCGCCCATTGTAATTCGTGAAAACATGGTTTTCGGCATAAATATAGATATCAACAATCCAAAATGGCGCAAGGACAGCGGGTTGATGGCCGGGGATACCGTGGTCGTTACCCGTTCCGGCGCCCGGAAGCTGACTTCCATACCTGTCGAACTTACCGTGACCTGAGAGGCGGGGTAACAAAGACTACTGCTCTTTTACCCTTCCGGCAGAGCCATTGAGATGGAAGCGTAGCCAACCACCCTGGAATAGTCCCCGGAAACATCACCTGAAGTGGCATAGCGCAGCAGCCTGGCTTCGGTAACTCCCCATTGCCGGCAGGCTGCCATGGCAGCGGTAACAGGCCCCGGGCCGCACATGGTTATTCCGTGGCGGGCAATGGCGGAAAACAGTCCGTCGCCATCCATTTTCTCTATTGCCTTTATGGCAAGACCATCCAGTTTTTCAGCCGCGGCCTGGGGTTCGTAATGGGAAAAATCGGAACTGGCGATGACAACCGTATCGTCCGCCGGAAAAGCTCCGGCAATGGTCAGGCCCAGTTTCGTACTCTCTGCCAGTCCCTGCTCCGACATGGCGATGGGGATAATCTTGAAATCTTCACCGTAAAGGTACTGGAGGAAAGGCAGCTGCACTTCCAGGGAATGTTCATAAACGTGGGCGTCGTTTTCCTGTCTCAGGGCGGGGTTTCCGGCCAGTAATTTCTTAGCGCCTTCCCCGTCGATAGCGATTCTCCCCAGGGGGGTTTCCCATGCCAGGGCTGCCGAAAGGGACAGGGCCGGGCCGTAGCCGTGGTGGTTTGGCCCGAGAATGACCACCCGTTCGGGTTTAGCCCGGGAAGCCAGTTGAAAATAGCCGTGAGCAGCCACGGGTCCCGAGTAAATTAAACCCGCATGAGGACAGACCAGACCGGCCAGGCTGCGTTTACCGCCGGGAATTACCCGGGGCAGCGAGCCCGGTCCGAGGCTGTGTTTAAAGCAGCGCTCCACCAGTTGCCTCAGTTCCCCGGCGTTCCCGGGGTAAAAGGCCCCGGCAACGGCAGGGCTTCTCACCTGGCCGTTACTACCCGGGTTTGTTTCCTTCTGCCAGAACCCTTTCATGTTTCATACGCTAATGTAGTGTCTCATAATTGGCCTTACAATCTTTGTCATTCCGGGCTTGACCCGGAATCCAGTCTGTTGCTCTGGATTCCCGCTTTCGCGGGAATGACACCAATGGCACCGCAAATTGTAAAGAGATATTAGAGACACTACACT
>JAUYHV010000019.1 GCA_030689845.1 Dehalococcoidia bacterium | reverse complement strand
GTTCATTGGGAGCCATATTTGCACGAGGCTTATCAAGGAGGGGTATGAAGTCATTTGTTTGGATAATTTTGACCCCTACTACGATCCCGGTATAAAAAGGAAAAATATTGAGTCGTTGTTAAAAGACAAAAAATTTAAACTTGTCGAAGGCGATATTCGTGATGAAGGGTTGCTCCAGGATGCGCTCAAAGGTGTGGATTACGTTTTCCATTATGCCGCCCAGGCTGGAGTGAGAGCATCAGTTCAAAACCCCCTTAAAACCCATGAAGTTAACGCCACCGGTACGCTGCAAATTCTGCGCGCCTGTGTCAAATCAAATGTAAAGAACCTCATAAATGCTTCTTCTTCATCGGTTTATGGCAAAGTCGAATACCTGCCCCTGGATGAGCGGCATCCGACCGTACCTGTATCGCCGTATGGAGTGTCCAAGTTATTAGCGGAGCATTATTGCCGTGTATTTTCTGAAATATTTGGCTTGAAAGTAAACTCCCTGCGGTTGTTCACAGTTTACGGTCCCAGGATGCGTCCCGACCTGGCAATATCGATTTTCACCAGGGCAGCGCTGAAAAACGATACCATCGTAATATTTGGCGACGGCACCAAAACGAGGGACTTTACCTGTGTGGACGACGTTGTTGAAGCCAACCTGTCGGCCATGGAGAAAGCTAACGGAGGAGTTTTCAACATTGGGGGTGGAAACAGGATCAGCGTCGAAGAATTAGCTCAGCTTGTCATCAGGGTCACAGGTTCGAGTTCAAAGGTTGTTTATTCCGAATCACAACAGGCAGATGTCGAACATACCTGGGCAAATATTGAAAAAGCCAGGAATGACCTCGGGTGGGAGCCAAAAACCAAATTGCTCCAGGGACTTGAAAGATACGCGGATTGGGTGGGGAAATCCGAACTGGCGGACGTTGAGTACTAATGTCCGGGTTGTTCCCGGACTAGTGACAACACCTTTTTATTTCCGGTAAGCAGGCAAATGAGTGTAGTCCAGCGTGTAGTAAAAAATGCCGCCGCCTTATATATTGCCCAGATAGCTGTAACTTTACTTGGTTTGGTCCTGACTATTTTCATGGCACGGGAACTTGGCAGCGCCAACTTCGGGAAATTTTCCTTTGCCGCCGGTTTCACTGCTATTTTTGCCGTCTTCCTCAATTTAGGGTTAGACACCTTGATGGTCCGTGAGATAGCCCGGGATAAATCCCTCGCCTCCAAATACATGGGCAATATTTTCATCATAAAAGCCGTGCTTGCCGTTATCGTTTTTGTCAGCATCGTTTTAGTCCTGAAGTTAATCAAATATCCCGCCGACACGTCTATGGCGGTGCTCATCTTTGGGGTCTCTATCGTTTTTACCGGTTTTAGCTTTATTTTCCTGCAGACAATCCAGGCTTTTGAAAGAATGGAATATAACGCCCTGATATCGGTTGCCAGCCAGATTGTACTCGTTTCGCTTGGCTTAAGCGCTTTGTTTTTAGGTTACGGTCTTATCGGGGTGGTTTCAGCTTTTGCTATCAGCAGCTTGTTCAGGCTTATTCTCAGCTTTCTCATTTGCCGGCAGAAGTTTGCCGGGCCAAAAGTTGAAACAGATTTTAAATTCTGGAAAATTATCGGTAAAAGGGCGCTTCCCCTGGGAGTTATTCCCCTGGCGGCAATCATAACTCAAAGGGCTGATATCGTCATGCTCTCCGGCTTTAAAGGTGACTCGGCAGTAGGCTGGTACAACGCAGCAGTTAATATACCTCTCGGATTTGCTCAAGTACCCTGGCTTCTCATGGTGGCATTACTTCCCATGATGTCTGCTTCCTTCATGAATTCCCGGGATACCCTGATATTTATTTTTGAAAAATCGTCAAAATTCCTGCTTATTCTCGCCTTACCGATGGCCGTGGGGATGTTTCTCCTCTCGGATAGAATTATTCTTGTATTATTAGGAAATGAGTATTACCCGTCTATTTCGGCCCTTCAAATACTCTCCTGGAAACTGTTACTGAATTTTCTCGGTACACCCATGTCCTCGGCGCTGATTTCAATGAACAAAGAACGGCAGGTGGCAATTATTTCCGGCCTTTCCGCCGTCATCAACATCACCCTGAACCTTATTTTAATTCCGCCTTTTAGCTATACAGGCGCCGCTGCAGCCTCCATAACGACACAATTTATAACGTTTTTAATTTATTATTATTTTACTTCTAACAATTTAAAAAGGCTCCCCCTCCACAAACTCGCCTTAAAACCCGCGGTTGCCTGTGTTGCCATGGTTATTTTTGTAAAACTGGCAGCCTCCCTGAACATGTTCTTGATTATCGGTTTAGCTGCCGTAATCTACTTTCTTACTCTCTGGGCGCTGAAACCTTTCGACCGGGACGATATCCGGTTATTGAAAGAAATTATCCGGGTGCCGAATGCGTTAAAAGCCCGGGTCGGGAATAGTAAGAACTCCAACGGGCCAAAGGGTTAGATTTGATGATAGTGTAGTGTCTCTAATATCTCTTTACAATTTGCGGTGCCATTGGTGTCATTCCCGCGAAAGCGGGAATCCAGAGCAACAGACTGGATTCCGGGTCAAGCCCGGAATGACAAAGATTGTAAGGCCATTTATGAGACACTACATTAGATGGTAATAATTCTTAATGGATACTATTATACATGAAAAATAAAATTTGGCTATATTACGCCTGAAATACTATACTTTAGTGGAAAGAAATGCCCCGGAGCAACTTTTTATCCGTATACGGAAGTTGTCCCGGGGGACTGTTTTCGCCACTTGGAAAATAAATAATACAACATTTTAACAGAAAAATGAAACAGAACTTACAGAAAAAGACCCGTCGGATAACCGGCAAAGCGGAAAAAGCAGCCCGGTCCCGCCTGCGCATGGAATTGGCCGGGCTTGCCTTTGCCGTTGCCCACGGCTACACTCCCCAGCGGTATGCCCGGCACCTGTGGGGAAAAGGGGCGGTCAAATGGATGGGCAAGGGCAATCCCTCCATGAAAGAATACCTGGAAAAAGAGATTGAAGTGATGGATTACCTGTTTCCCTGGCTGGGAATGGAACTGGTGGAGGTGTCTCCCGACCGTGTTGAGGTCCGTTTCGAGGGGGGATGCCTGGGTGGATGGGGAGAAGAGGACCGCTGGGCGCTGGCCCGCAGCCTGGGTCTGGACCGCTGGGATGTTTGCCGGTACTGCGGCGAAGCATTTAAAACCTGGGCGAAGCAGTTGGGATTGAAGGCAGCGCCCCACCCTGCCCGGGACGGATCGTGCAGGCTTGTAGCCTGGAAATGGCCGGAAGAAGGCAATAGTCCGGGGAAATAGCGCACCGGACAATAGAATTAGGACTAATTAAAAACGGTACTTCTTCAACCGGCGTTAAGCTCTTTAGTAACGCCGTAGAAGGTGTTTACCTCCGGTCATCTTGACACCTGTAGAAAGGGTAAACCGGATTAGCTACATGTATTGGGATTGGGACTGCTGCATCCCGGCAGTGAGGTCCGAAATGGAATCATCCCTTTCCCGCTGGCTGATCGCGGGGTCGTGGAGGATGTCTTTGAAACCGTGTTTTCTGTCGAAAACGTGGATTCCGGCTTTCTTCGGCTGGTTAAAAACGGAGGGGCGGCGCTGGGCAGGGGCTCCGCAAACCTCGCACTTCTCCTCTTTTCCTTCGGAGAACTTCTGGAAAGTCTCGAAAACATGTCCTTCAGAGCAAATATATTCATAAATCGGCATTTTTTTAAAAGCTTCCTCTTGACTAAAGAATGGAACAGGGAACACCGTTTTTTTAAGTGAGTAAGAAAGTTCCCTTTTCCGTATTGTAAATAATTTCCGGTGTTCAGCGCAAGCCGGTGATGAAAAAAGGGACAATACGCGGCGGAGTCACTTTGCTTTTTTATACAAGCCGCGTTTTTTCAGTTCCGCGGCTACATCTTCCATCCCCAGTTCTTTGAGTTTTTCGGGCAGGGGAATGCCCGTTTTCACGTCCCAGCCCCGGAGCCGGTAGTAATCGTCCAGCATCAGGTTAAAGCCGGACTCTTGGATAAGCTGGCCTGAAAACGGGCCGCCGTCCAGGGGTTCTTTGAAATACATCGGGGGCAGGGTATCATCCTTGCGGGTGATGCCCAGGCGGGACCCGTAGGCCCTCTCCAGATTATAAACGCGTTCGGCCGCGGTCATTAGCTCCGCGCTGCTGATTTCCATTCCCGTGGTATAAGTCAGCAGGCGGGCGAAATCGTCTTCGTTGGGGCCTTCCAGTGACAGCCTGGTATGGAACTTGCACGTGCCCAGCAAATCAATCATGGTGTGGATATGCTGGTTGTAAACGGTCATGGGAGCTTTGCCTTCCGGGCTGCGGCCGTCGCCGGTTTTGGGGTGGCCCCAGCGTTTCAGGGACCTTTCCTCGGGAAAAGCGCCGTACTCGAAATGGGGCCAGCCCTTGAGGTGGTCTGCGCCCCGGGTCGAGGTAGCCGAAGCAATGGCGGTCCCATACGTCCCCCGGACACCGGCCTCCAGTGAGGGCCTGCCTTTTATAGTCTGGGCGTAATACTCCGAGCCCCTCCCCAGTTTTTTTGCCGCCATGGCCAAACCGTCCGCCAGGAGGTCGCCAAACCCCTCCCGGTCCCTAATTTTTCGCAGTATTTCAAAGGCAACGGCTTCGCTGCCCCAGTTCAGCTCCAGCCCATCGGTTTCGTCTCTGCTGAGAAGCCCCCTTTTATAGCAGTCGGTTGCCCAGGCCAGGAGCATCCCCGGTTCGGTGCCGTCGATGCCGTTTTCATTGCAATATTTGGCGGCGGCAATGGCAAAGGACAGGTTAGCGGACCCGTACCACGATATCCACGGGGCCAGGGAACCAAACTCAAATCCGTGGCCGTAATTAGCTTTATACGGGCCGGATTTAACGGAAACACCGTGGCCGCAATGAACCTCGCAGCCGTGGCACCCCTGGAGGTCGTCGGTGTAGTTTTCCGCCCAGTACTCCCCGTTTATATTTTGAAAATATTCGGGCGGGCAGGTGGCCTTTGTAAAGTTTTGCAGAGGGAAATAGCCGCCGGCTAAAAATTGTCTTACCAGGTACATGGTGCCTATCCGCCGCAGGGTGTTGAAAAGAGGGTGTTTGCGTACTTTCCTCCTGGACTCCAGGCAGGCTTCCAGAAATTCCTCCGGGCGGGCTATCCTGATTCCCTTTGTGCCCCGCACCGCTACGGCCTTGAGGTTTTTCGAACCTGCTACCGCCCCGCCCCCGACCCATCCGGGAGCCCTCACCAGGTTGTTTATTATTACGGCAAAGCGCACCAGGTTTTCCCCGGCCGGACCTATGCAGGACACCTGGACTTCCCGATCCCGCAGTTCGGTTTTGATAGCCTCATCAGTCTCCGGTATCGATTTACCCCACAAATGACTGGCATTTCGTATCTGGACGTTTTCGTCGTCGATCCATATATAGACAGGTTTTTCGGCTTTTCCTTTGACAATTACGGCGTCATAGCCAGCCTGTTTAATCTCGGGGGCCAGGTGGCCGCCGGTGTTGGAATCGCCGAAAATACCGGTCAGTGGAGACTTGGTTACTATCTCCAGCCTGCCGGAAGCCGAGGCCATAGTCCCGTTCAGAGGTCCCGTGGCAAAAATGAGGACGTTGCCGGGGTCCAACCCGTCTTTGACTTCGGGGCCGACTTCGTCCCAGAGAATTTTAGCCCCGAATCCCTCGCCGCCTATCCACTTGCGGGCAAACTCCGGGTCAAGGGATTTTTTCGTTACCTTATTTTCTGTCAGGTCAATTTCGAGGAGAGTTCCAGCCCAACCGTACATAAATATAATCCTTTTTTATTATAACCTTCAAGATTCGTGAAAACCAGGTATGAGCGCGGTACCCCGGCGATTTACATTTTAGAAAAGTGCTGGGAGGCGTACTGGCCTGCTTTGAACCAGAGGGGAACCGCATAGGGCATTTTCCTTTGCTCGATCATGCCGGCCATGTCGTCCAGGGAGGCATGTTTTCTCATCAAGGAAATCATAACTCCCGTGTCCCTGACCCTTCCGACCCACTGGCCTCCCAGGAGTTGCCCTTTAGATAACAAAAGGCGGTAATAGTTATCCCCCTCGCTTTTTTCCACGATTTCCACACCCCTGTTTTTCGAGGTATCGGCGGTAACGCCAAAAGAGGAAACTGAAACGCCGAAGATGTTCAAGACCCTGATGTTTATAGAGCCCGTATATTTCTTGTCGGCTCCCCTGGTGTTCAGCCCGGCGATATATCCCTGCTGCCGGGAATTAATCCACAGCAGGTTTAATGCCTGTTCGCCGCTCATGGTATCATGGGACTCGATACAGTCGCCGCAGGCGTAAACCCCGTCGATGCCTGTGGACATGGTCGCGTCCACAGTGATGCCTCCAAGGTTGCCCAACTTGATGCCCGCCTCCCGGGCCAGTTCCACTTCAGGTTTCACACCGGCCGCCATGATGAGGGTATCACATGCGATGATGTTTTTTTCGGTGACCACCCGTTCAACTTTGCCACTGCCCTCCACGGATTTCACCCTGTCCCAGGTGATGAACTCCACCCCGTTTCTTTCCATGATTTCCTGGACAAGCCGTCCGGCTTTTTCGTCCAGGACCCGCGGTAGCGCCCAGCGGGTAGCGACGAGGATGACCCTCGCCCCTCTTTTTTTCAAGGCCATGGCCGCCTCGATACCCATGGGTCCGGCGCCGGCAACGACGGCGGTTTTTGGGCCGTATTTAATAATGTTATCGGCATCGGCCATAGTCTTGAAAGTGAAAACACCAGGCAGGTGTATCCCTTCAATAGGCGGCACAGTTGCCCTGCTGCCCGTGGCCACAACAAGGGTATCGAAATCCAGCTGCGCCGCGCCGGTATAAACCAGTCTTTTTTCCAGGTCTATCCCATCCACTTTTTGTCCGAAACGGGTGACGATTTTTAAATCTTTATAGTCCTTAAGACGTTTCAAAAACATCCGCGAACGGGGGATTTCGCCCCCGACAAAATTGGCCAGCGCCGGGGGGGAATAAAGGGGGAATTTTTCCTCCGAAATAAGGGTAACGGCCACTTCAGGGTCTGCCTCTTTAATACCGCAACAGGCGGTATATCCGGCGATACCGTTACCGATAACTATTGTCTTTTGGCCTGTTTTCAATTAAGTCTCACAAAAACGTTCTTATCTGTGGGGAGCTTTTTCCCCGGGAGGTGGCATCCAAAAACGGGAGGCTCCGGATTATTTACAGGAGGCGAAGAACCAGAATTGCTAATCCTACGGCACAAAAGCCAGCTTGATATAGAAACCGGGGTATTTGTACCGGGTCAGCCTGGTAGTATTTTCCTCTTGTCCAGGTCATCCGCCACGTCTTTCATGTCGAGCCGTTCCAGGGTCTTTCGAAGGGGAACCCCTGTTTTAACATCCCAGCCCCTCAGGGTATAGTACTCATCCAGCATTTTTTCTACCTGGTCTTTCTGCATTACGGTTTGGCCTTTATACGGGCCGGAGTCGATGGGAATATCGTAATACATAGGAGGCAAAGCGTCATCTTTGCGGTTTACCCCCAGGCGGTTGTTGAAGGCCTGTTCCAGGTTATATACCCTTTCTGCTACGGAAAGCATTTCAGGGAGGGTGAAGTCGATGCCTGTTGCCAAAGATGCCAGGCGGGTATAATCTTCCTCGTTGAGCCCGTCTAGTCCCAGGCGGGTATGGAACTTACAGGTCCCCATGAGGTCGAGGAGGGTAAAGACGGACTGCCCGTAAACGGTCATGGGGGCTTTGCCTTCCCCGGTGCGGCCGTCGCCGGTTTTCGGGTGTCCCCACCTTTTCAATGAAGCCTCGTCCGGTGGCGAAGCCAGTTCCCAGTACGGCCATCCTTTCAGGTGGTCGCCTCCCCTGGTAGAGGTCATGGATGCGGCTGCGCAGCCGTAAGAAATCCTGACGTTGGACTCGAAGCAGGGCCTTCCCTTGTGGGTCTGGGCATAATATTCGGAACCTTTACCCAGGTTTTTCGCCGCCCGTGCCAGCCCCTCGGCCAGCAAATTGCCGAAACCTTCCCGGTGGTTGATTTTTTTCAGGATTTCCAGGGCAACCTTCTCGCTGCCCCAGTCCAGTTCCAACCCGTCGGTATCTTCCTTGTTAATGATCCCCCTCTTGTAGCAGTCCGTAGCCCAGGCCAGCAGTATTCCCGGTTCCGTCCCATCCATGCCGTTGTCATTGCAGTATTTTACTGCCGCCATGGCGAAGGCAATGTTGGAGGACCCATACCACTGGAGGTAGGCCCCGAAGGTGCCGTACTCAAAACCGTCACCCGATAGGCCTGCGTAAGGCCCGTCTTTTACCCGGGCCCAGTGGCCGCACTGCATCTCGCAGGCGTAACAGGAGGTCTGGCGAACGACGTAATCACTGGCCCACTTTTCCCCGCATATTTCGTTAAAATGGCTTTCCGGGCACTGGGTTATATTGTAATTGTTCAGGACACTGTAGCCGCCGGCATAAAACATGCGGAAAAGATACATGGTACCGATTTTCCGGCGGGTATCGAAAAGTTTGGTCAGCCGGACTTTCTTCCGCGCATCCATGCAGGCCTGTTCGAATTCGTCCGGCCTGGCTATACGGATTCCCTTTGTTCCCCGGACCGCCACCGCCTTGAGGTTTTTCGAACCTGCCACCGCGCCGCAGCCCGTCCATCCCGGTGCCCTGACCAGGTTATTTACCAGGATGGAAAAACGCACCAGGTTTTCCCCTGCCGGGCCGATGCAGGATACCTGGACATTCTCGTCACCTACCAGGGATTTAATGGCGGCATCCGTTTCGGAAACAGTTTTTCCCCAGAGGGGAGCGGCATTTCTTATTTCGACTTTATCGTCATCAATCCACAGCCACACGGGTTTTTCGGAACGCCCGCGGATGACAAATACATCGTAGCCGGCGTGCTTCATTTCCGGGGCAAAGTACCCGCCGACATTGGAATCCCCGAAGATTCCGGTGAGTGGGGACTTGGTAACAATCTCGAAACGCCCCGAACTGGGGGCCATGGTGGCGTTAAGGGGTCCCGTGGCATAAATCAGGACATTACGGGGGTCAAGCCCGTCTTCAACCTCGGGCCCGACTTCATCCCAGAGGATTTTAGCCCCGAAACCTTCTCCTCCCACCCATTTCCTGGCGAAATCAGCGTCCATGGGGCGTTTGAATATTTTCCCTGAGGTCAGGTTGACATCCAGGATAGTTCCGGCCCAGCCGTATAAAGGCACTGGTTTCTCCTTTTCAGACCGGGCTCAGTGTTTTTGATCCGATGATGGTACCGAGTAGACGCTCATCAGTGGCTGCCCCGTCCCCTGGGCTCTTGCAGCGTCTATAATGGGTTTGGCTACTCTTTGCTCCATAATAGTTCTCTGGCGCATGAGGTTGGAGATTTCGGCAGTCTCGTAGCGCAGTGCCTCCCTGGGGCACCATTTGACGCACTGGGGGTCACCCTGGCAGAGGTCGCACTTGAGTAACTGGTGTTTGTCGGAATCGAAACCAATGGCCCCGTAGGGGCAGACAATCATGCATGCTTTGCAGCCTATGCACATTTCATGATTTATTATGGTGGCGCTGGTCCCGAAATCGCGGTATATGGCATTTACCGGGCAGGCTTCCATGCAGGGCGCCTTCTCGCATTGCTGACAGAACATGGGAATATTAATGCCGAGGGATTCTTCTTTGAAGACATGGATGCGGGCCACGGAGGGCCTGATTGTGCCTTTATCGTGAGACCAGGAGCAGATCAGTTCACAGGTCCGGCAGCCTCCGCATTTGTCAAGGTCGGTCGATAATATTTTTCGAGACATCTTTCCTCCTGTAGGGGATTCCCCTTAATAATTGGAACATCGTTAATTCGATTAGTATTATTGGCGGTAATTTACCACAAACAAATTGAAGTGTCAAAATGGCTTCGAAACGCCAGTTTCGGCACCCCGTCCTAAGCCTTTTACGGCAGCAGTCCCCTGTTTTTCAGGTCGGCAGCCACGTCTTCCATTCCCAGCGCCTCCAGGGTTTTTTCCGTTGGGATGCCGCTTTTGGTATCGAAGCCCCAGTGCCGGTAGTATTCGTCCAGCATCTCGTCGAAGTTTTCCTTTTTTAAAATATGCCCCTTGAGGGGTCCGGCATTGAAGGGTTCTTTGAAATACATCTCCGGTATGGCATCGTCTTTGCGGCTGAACCCCAGGCGGACGTTGAAGGCATGCTCCAGGGTATAAACCCTCATGGCGGAGGTCATGAGGTCTTCCGAGGAAAAGTCCATTCCCGTCGCCGCGGAGAGCATTTTTGCATAGTCGTGCTCATCCAGCCCGTCCATGGGACTCATCCAGCGGCTGGGGAACTTGCAGGTGCCGAGGCTGTCCATGAGGGTGCAGATGTTCCTGTAATAGGTATTCATCCGAGCCTTCCCTTTGTGGCTGCGCCCGTCCCCGGCCCGGGCATCCCCCCACAACCTGGCCGAAGTTTCCGGGGGAAGCCCCATGTCTTCATAATTGGGCCACCCCTTCAGGTGGTCGGCGCCCCTGGTTGAGGTGGCGCTGGCCAGGGCCCGGCCGTAGCTGCCCCGGGTGGAGTTTTCCTGGCTGAATTTACCCTTGATGGTTTGAGCATAGTATTCCGAGCCGCGCCCAAGCTGCCGGGCGGCTTTGCCCATTCCTTCGGCCAGCAAGTTGCCCAGGACTCCCTCCCGGTGAGCCATGCGGTGGACCAGGTCCAGCCCGACGCTTTCGTCGCCCCAATCCAGGACAAGACCATCCGCCTCTTCACTGGTAATCATACCCCTCTTGTAGCAGTCGGTGGCCCAGGCAAGGAGATAGCCCGGCTGGGAGGCATCCATGCCGTACTCGTTGCACAGCCTGACGGCTTCCATGCCGAAGGGAAGTCTGGCAGCCCCGTAGGAATATATGAACCCTGTTATGGCGCCGTATTCGAAACCTTCGGTGGCTAGCCCGGCGTATTTCCCGCTGGTTATGCGGCTGTAATGGCTGCAATGGCTGGCGCAGCCGTAACACCCGGTGTTGCCGGTGACATATTCCTTCACCCATTTTTCACCGGCGATTTCCTCCGCGTGCTCCGGGGAGCACTGGGTTACCGAGTAATTGTGCACTTGTCCTACTCCCCGGGTGTACTGCCCCCGGATAAGGAACATGGTCCCCATCTGGCGCAAGGTCGGTAAAAGCTGCGCCCTGCCGACTTTTTCCCGGGCGGAAAGACATGCCTGTTGAAAAACGTCAGGGTCGGCTATTTTTACTCCGCCCGTACCGCGAACCACCACGGCTTTCAGGTTTTTTGAACCTGCCACCGCCCCGCACCCCGCCCATCCCGGCGCACGGGTAAGGTTATTCATCAGGATGGCAAACCTTACCAGGTGCTCTCCGGCGGGACCTATGCAGGAGACCTGGATATTTTCATCTCCGAGTTCCTTTTTCAATGCCCTGTCGGTCTCGGAGACGAGCTTCCCCCAGAGATGCTGCGCGTCCCTGATTTGAACAACTTCATCGCCAATCCATAAATACACGGGAGCGGCAGCCCTACCCCGGATGATAATGGCATCGTAGCCGGCATTTTTCAATTCCGGGGCGAAGTGGCCGCCGGCGTTGGAATCACCGAAACTGCCGGTAAGGGGGGACTTGGTGATGATTTCCAGGCGTCCCCCGCTGGGGGCAAGGGTGCCCGTCAGAGGGCCTGTGGTATAAATGAGGACATTGCCCTCATCCAGGGCATCGCTTACTTCGGGACCAACCAGGTCCCAGAGGATTTTTGCCCCGAACCCTTCACCTCCCAGCCATTTCCGGGCAAAACCGGGGAGCAGAGGTTTTTTTATTATTTCCCCGCTGCTTAGATTTACGTCGAGGATAGTTCCAGCCCAACCGAACATGATTAATTATAAGACCGAATGGGCTTTCTTTCCCATGAATTACATACAGGTAGCACTCCGATATATCGGAGCACAGGCGTCCCTGCCTGTGGTATTGTCATTTTAAACCTGCAAAATATAACCATCTGTAGTCCTCCGCTCTTTCTACAAGGCCCGCTTTTATAGGATTGTTGACGATGTAGTCCAATTTTTCATACCAGTCTTTATCGCTTCGAATTATTCGGTCCCAGTTTTCACCCAGCCAAACGCTACCTCTTTGCCCGGATAATCTTTGTATCCTGTTAGCAGAATAACTTTTAATGCTGTGCAGGAGTTCAGGAATGCCGTAATAAGCATTTTCAACCTTCTCTAATGGCGTCAAAATCAAATGGACGTGGTTTTCCATGACCACGCAGGCATCAAGTTCATATTTCTTGCCAGCATGGTACATGATGCTGTCAAGAACCACTGTTTTTG
>JAUYHV010000016.1 GCA_030689845.1 Dehalococcoidia bacterium | reverse complement strand
TTCCAGTTCTTCCACGGTTATGGAGAAGCTCTTTAAAACACCGAGGATGTCCGTGAACCACAACTTTATGAATTTGACCTCCTGGTCCTTGCATTTTTTTATTACGAACTCTTTTGCTTTGTCCAGGTCTTTTTCTCGAGGTGTCATATGTTTTTCCTTCTAATAAAATATTTTTTGTATGAGAGGTAATTATTTTGGGCAAGTTGTATTATTGCACTTTTCCTATCGAAAGGAAACAGGGAATCGTACTGCCGGATTTATTCCGGCGTTTTTCCTGTTACCCATGGAAATGCCGGGCTACATTTTTTTATATCCCAGATCCCGGGGAAGTTACTCTTCAGTTCTGACAGGGTTGTTGGTTGCTTTTAACGGCAGGGTTACCCAGGCAACGACCATGGCCAGGAAAACGATGCTCGCAAATAACAGTTCCAGATTCATTAGCGGCCTCCTTTGAATAAAATCGGAAAATCATATTTTTTATAGAAATCGCAGAGCATGCAGACATTGAACGTAGCAAACCGAGGTTCGTGAATTCCGGGGGATAACCCGCTTGAATCATATAGCCTCTTCTCCCTGTTCACCGGTGCGGACTTTTATTACCTGGGAGACAGGAGATACGAAAATTTTTCCGTCGCCGATTACCCCGGTCCGGGCGGAGCCCAGTATGGTTTCAATGGCCCTGTCCTTGTCCGAACTTTTTACCACCAGTTCCAGTTTTATTTTCGGCAGCATGTCCACGGTTATTTTTTCACCCGTTCGGCCTATGTGGGTGACGCCTTTCTGGGTACCCCTGCCGGTAACGGCTACGACGTTAAGACCAATGAAACCGGCTTCAGCCAGGGCGTTCTTGACCGCTTCCAGCTTCTCGGGTCTGATTATTGCCTCTATTTTTTCCATGATACTCCTTATTTAATATTGATAAGCACTTTCGCCGTGCTGCGATATATCCAGGCCCTTCATTTCAGCTTCATTTTCGACATTTAATCCCATAACCCTGTCGAGAATCTTGAGCAGCAGGAAAGTAATCCCGAAAGAGTAAATCCATGTCACGGCTACAGCTGCAAACTGGACAAGAAGTAGTTGGGGGTTACCGGCAAACAGCCCGTCGGCCCCGCCCGCATTGACAGCAGTGGTGGCGAACAGTCCGGTGGCAATGGCGCCCCAGGTTCCTCCGACCCCGTGACACCCCCAGACATCCAGAGAGTCGTCCCATCCAAGCTTAATTCTCAACTGGACTGCCAGGAAGCACAGAACGCCGGCGCCGAAACCTATAAATATGGCCTGCAGGGGACCAACGAAACCGGCAGCCGGGGTGATAGCTACCAGCCCGACAACGGCACCGGCGGCAGCCCCGATTACGCTGGGTTTCCCGTTACGCCACCAACTCATGGTCATCCAGGTCAGGGCTCCCATGGCGGCGGCAGTGTTGGTGGTTACAAAAGCCCCGGCCGCCAGGGCCCCGGAGGTCAGGGCGCTGCCGGCGTTGAAACCGAACCACCCGAACCAGAGCAGGCCTGCACCCAGGACGATAAAGGGGATGTTGTGGGGCTCCATGGGTTCAGTTTTAAAACCCTGGCGCTTTTTGAATACAAAAGCTGCGACGAGGGCGGCAACCCCAGAACTGATATGAACCACCGTGCCCCCGGCGAAATCCAGCGCCCCGAAGTTTCTCAACCACCCCCCGGTGCCCCACACCCAGTGAGCTATGGGGTCGTAGACAAATGTGGCCCACAGAAGGATGAAAATAAGAAAGGTCTTGAACTTCATCCTCTCGGCAAAGGCCCCGGTTATCAATGCCGGTGTAATAATGGCGAACATCATCTGGAAAGCCATAAAAGCCTGGTGGGGGATGGTGGCAGCATAGTCCGCGTTCGGTTCGGTCCCGACCCCCCTTAGCCCTACCCATTCCAGGCCGCCAATTATTCCCCACTTATCAGGACCGAAGGCAAGGCTGTAGCCCCAGAGTACCCACTGGATGCTGATGAGAGCAATTACGATGAAACTCTGGAAGATGGTGCCCAGGACGTTTTTACTCCGGACCATACCGCCGTAGAAGAAACCAAGGGCCGGTGTCATAATCAGCACCATGGCTGCCGAAGCGAGTATCCAGGCGGTATCACCGCTGTTTATGTTCATTTCTGCCTCCGTGTCGGGGATTTAAATTTCATAAGAAAATATCAATTGTTTTTTGTTTATAGGAAACAGTTTACAGGGGAAATGTTTCAGGAATATTACAAAAGCATTGAATTTTTGAAATATTCCGCAAAAAACAGCAGAATACCGGGTATTTTTATGGGGAGATTTTAAAAGCCGGGTCTGGATATGCGGTGGATTTCACCTGATTGCGGGAGCAGGAAAGACGGGCAGCGTAAAGACGGCGTCGCTTGATATGTGGTTAAGGCGAAATTAATTGCTTTTCTTAAACCGGTAACCCACGTTTCTTACCGTTTCAATGAATGAATGGGTGGCATCTTCCACCTTGCTGCGTAATCTACGGACGTGGACGTCTACCGTCCTGTCGCCGCCGAAGTAATCGAACCCCCACACTTTATTTAACAGCGTGTCCCGGGAAAACACTTTCCCCGGGTTGGCAGCCAGGTAGCGCAGCAGTTCATACTCTTTGAAGGTCAAGTCGACAGGGGTACCGGCAATAAAAACCCTGTACGTGGACAGGTTTATGAGGAGGTCCCCCTGCTTGATGATATTTTCGCTGGTTATGTTTTCTTTTTCCCAGAGGGCTTTTTTAACACGAAGCAGCAGTTCGGGGAGATAGTAAGGCAGAACTATAAAGTCGTTAATGCCCGCGTCCGGTTCTATATTTTTGATACTTTCCTTTCTGATAAGAACGAGAAGGGGAACTGGATAGGCTTCCTTTAATGCGGTAACCAGGCTTCCGTTTTCCGATACCGCCATCCCGGCGGCTATGTCTACCAGGACTATATCAGGTTTCTCTCCGGCCTCTTTATCATCAAGGTTATGAAGTTCTTTGACAGAGAAACCTTCCCGGGTCAGGTCACGCGCCAGGCTGTCCGGATAATTATTTGTCTGACTGAATATTAATATCGATATCAAAGTTCTATTTCTGTTTCAAGTATTCCAATGAGGCAGATGCGCTTTTATTATACACGTTTTGGTTGCATTAAAGGCGCGAAGGACCACCACGGAAGGACGAAGCTATCACCCACTCCCATATATTGGCCCCTATCGTTAGTATGGGTGGAAAATGCTACAATATTAAGGCATAGACAATATTGCAATAATATTTCGTTTTCAGGAGAAAATGGGTGATAAATTACAGCGACTTAAAAAAGGGGGTTATGGTTGAAATCGACGGGGATATATACCAGGTTACGGAATACGCGCCCTTTCGACATGCTCAACGGGCTGCCATGGCCAAGGTCAAGTTTAAAAATATAAAAAACGGGCGCAATATAGAAAAAACACTTCAGCCCGGCGAAAAATTGATGAAGGTGCAGCTTGAAGGTAAAACCCTGCAGTATTTATACAGGGACGGTGACCTTTATTGTTTTATGGACGTGAAAAATTTCGAACAATTGTCATTAAACGGGGACCTGCTGGGAGACAATGTTAATTACCTGCATGAAAACATCAACATACAGTTACTGAGCTATAAAGATGTGCCGGTTATGGCAGAGTTGCCCATAACCGTTGAACTGGTAGTAGAAGAAACAGGTCCGGCCTATAAAGGAGACACGGCCCAGTCCGGGACCAAACCGGCCAGGATGGAGACAGGCCTTGAAGTCAAAGTTCCGCTCTTCGTAGCTAACGGTGACAGAATCAAGATAGATACCAGGACCGGGGAGTACCTGGAGAGGGCAGGTTAAGCTTCACCCTGCGTTGACGGCTTGTAATACTTGGCGACTGCCCTGGTTTTCAACCCGCCTCTTTCGAGGTACGCGGCCTCCACTGTCATAGCGGAGGGATGAAGCAACTCCACCAGGTCGTTTAATATCCTGTTAACTGCGTGTTCCTGAAGGATACCGACGTTGCGGAACGAAGTTAAATAATACTTCAGGGATTTAAGCTCTACCAGGAGGCTGTCCGGATAATACGTTATTTTGAGGTGGGCGAAATCGGGTAATCCCGTCCAGGGGCAGACCGCGGTGAATTCTTCTGTTTCGTAGGTAACTTCAGTGGATGCCCCGGCATATTCGAACAGGATAGTTTCCAGGATTTCCGTATCGATGGCTTCTTCCCCGCTGACATCGAACCGTTTTGAACTGTACTTGTCGGTAACCACGTTACACCTCTTATTTTACCTTTCGGCTTACAGTGATGGCAGTAATAAAAGCCCGACGGCGGTTTCAATGACTGCAGCCAGGAAAAGAGCCGGTAAAATCAGTTTAAAGTAAATACGCAGGCTCCTCCTGTATTGAAGTCCCAGTTGGCCCTCTTGTTGCCGCAGGCTTTTTATTAAAGCAAGACCCATCTGTATACCCAGGGCTGCTGCAAGAAGGGTTGCGGCGAGTTCCAGGATACCGTGGGGCAGCAGTCCTATCAATGTAAAACCCAGCCCTTTGGACGCAACGGACATATTAATGACCAGCCCCAAGATAAAACCATTCATTGCTACAAAAATGGAAGGAAATACAAAAGGTATGACACCGAGGAGGATTACCAGCAAGGCTTTAACCGAATTATTGATGAATATAACGAAAAGAAGAGCGATAGGGCCAAGCCCTTTCAGAAAGCCCAGCGTTGTTTCCAGGCCCTCCAGCATGGAAATAGAGTAAAGGGAACCGCTTGTCCTGTACCCTGCGAAGGTAAAAGCTGCGAAGAGGGCTACAACCAGGACTATTGTGAAAAACGAAACAGTCGATTTCAACCGGCGCTCACCCGCTGACCGGATTTTGCTGCATTTTTAATATTTTCTTTCGGTTTGACCAGTGACAGGGTTATTTTTGCTATGCGTTGTCCGAACTCCCGGCAGCTTTCGAGGCAGGCATCATCCGGTTTTCCCGGGCATATAGCTCCGGTGGAACCGGACTGGTGGCCCACGATAACCATCTGGTGCATGAGCAGGGCCAGCGCCATGGAAAGGGCGGTAGTTTCGATCCCTCCGCCGATACCCCCCCCTGAGGCGAACACAGCGCCAACTTTGTCTTTCAGCTTACCCGGAAACAGGACGACCGACTCATCCACGAGGGCCTTCATCTTGTATGACATGCTGCAGAAATAGTCGGGGGACCCGAGAACGATGGCGTCGGCTTTAACCATGTCGTCCAGCTTGACATCGGTGGTTTTGATTACCTCGACCTTTATGCCTTCCTGTCGGAGGCCCCTGGCGATAGCCCTGGCCATGGACAGGGTATGACCTGAAAGGGAGTCATAGATAACCATGGCTACCGGAGTTATTCCCCGGTTTTTTCGTGTTTTTCTGTTTTCCATAATTTGTCCAGTTCCTCAATTTGTAATTGGGCGTTGAAAACCTCGGCGAGTTCCAGGAGTCGCAAGAGGAGAAATCGGCGGGCTTCGTCGGCAGGGCATGCCCTGTTGCTTTCGTCGCTGCCATCGTTACAGATACTCTTAAAAAGATCTTCCTGGCTTGAGTCGATAAACTGCCACAATTCCGGTGAAGAAGTTTTCAAATCGGCGAGACTGTCCCGTATCCACGAGTTGATTTCCTCACGGCTCCAGCCCTGTTTCCCAGCAGTAATGGATTTTATCAGGTTAGCGTTCAGTTTCATTGCCCTTTTTTCCTGATAAAATGATAGCACATTTTTACGGGAATTATTATTGGGAAGCGGTTCCGAGTGTTCCCCCGGGCCAACCCGGAGGAACGATCTCCATGGTGAAGCTGCTTTTAAAAATATTTTTTCAGGCTCCGGCACACCTCCTCCGGGCTGATGCGGCTGAACATCTGGTTGTCCAGGACCTCCATGAAAGACCTGTCGCAGGTACCCGGGGACAAAAAAGTAAACCTCGATATTATCCGGGCGTGGCAGAAAAAATGCTCACTGCAATCCGGGGCGGAGCGAACGGCAAGGTTGAAACTGTAAAAACCGTGTTCCCGCAGGTCTTTGAAGGCCCGGATAAGCCCGGTGGACAGGTCCCGCAAATCGGCATTATCCAGGTCCAGGAAACAGCTTTTTCCGGGGAAAACAGCCAGAAGGTCAAACAGCCTGCTCAACGGTGCGAAGCTGACAAGAAAGCAGGTGCTGCCGATGGTGCCGACATATCTTTCGTCAAGTTTTTTTTCTTTATCGATCAACTCTTCCCAGAAATTGGTCCCGTGTTCGCGGTAGTACTTCTCAGAGGGGTCACCCACGCTTTTCTGAGCTGGAACCGGATAAATCCCCAGGTTTACCTGGATGTGCGGGTGGCTCAAAGTAGCCCCCGCCGGAGCCATGTAGTTCCAGCCTATGGACAGGTTGCAGGCTTTGGGGTCGTGTTTTACCACCTGCCTGGCAAAAGACTGCGCCGCGGTAAAAGCGTCGGTGACCAACCCTGGAGTGAACTCGTCCAGGCCGATAAAATGGCTCTTGGACAGCAATACCACGCCGCTGTACTGGGAATAAGGTCTTATATTGGGCAGAACTACCGCCTCGTTGACCCGGATATTCCCTCCGGAGATAATGTCTTCAGGGAACCGGGGGGTGGCCTTTTCTATATTGCCGGGGCAGAAAGGGCAGGTGTCGGAACCTTTCCTGAGTTCCTCCATGTACGGCTTATTCATGGGGGGGTAACCCATTCCTGAGTAGATGAGGGAAGCCCAGCCGGTAAGGGGATCGTGCCTGACTTCAAGAGAGAATATTTTCTCCCTGAAATTATCGGCAGGATCGAGAAAACGCGCTTTTACCTGTTCTTTGTTCAGTTCAAAACTCATATCATCACCTTTCATATTAAGTGAGTATCAGGTTCGTTTTCTGAAGTGAAATATAAACCATATCATACGGAAGACGGCGAAGATGATACAAACAGAGCCGGGAACCGACGCCCGGGGACTGAACAGGGTTAAGGCAATGGCGCCGGCGAGGCCATAGTTTTTCATGGTAGCTAAAAGTATGAGGCTTATGGTTGTCGGTAGTTTTACGTGGAGGAGCCTGGAAAATAATTCTATTACGTGTCCCAGTATAAAGGTTATGGCGACGGCTATTATCGCAATCCGAACCAGGACGTCGAACTGCTGGAAAAAAAACCTGCCTGTTTAAGCCGATTATAGTGAAAAGAACGATGAAAAAGCTCCAGTTTATTATCGTACCCCGCCATTTTTCGATGCGGCTGTTAATACCTGTAACCAGCAAAATCCGGGAGGCAACCAGGGGAATAACGATTAATTCCAGGAGCATAACGACCAGTTGAACAGGATTAAAGGAGTCGACCCCCAGGAATAAAACGATGATGGCGGGAGTCAGAACAAGGGCGGCAAGATATCCCGCTACCATTCCCAGCAGGGAAAGACACATATCCCCTCCAAGGATAAAGGTATAGGGAACAACAGCCACGGCGGGAGGTACGGCGGCGATAAGAATGAACCCTGTCCACATCTCCCTGTCGTCTATCAGCCAGTTAGCTAAAAGAATGATGATTCCGCTGGTAACGAAGGAACCGAGGACAAGGGAGACGAGGATTGGGCCCGGGTTCGTTTTCAGGGATTTCAGGTCCCGGGTGGTGACGCTTGCCGTCGATAGGGTCATCACCAGGGCCATCACCGGCAGGATCAGGGGCTGTGTCAGAGAGGCGAACCGGCCTGCGGTAAGACCGAGGACAACTGAAGTAATGAGGATAAAATTACGGTTTAAAAGAAGGTTTTTAAGAAACGGCATGACGGCTTAAATATATCATATTCGGTATCTTTTTTTACAAGACGGTTACCCGGAGGAATAATTACACCGAAAACCACTTACCCGAAGGTAAATGACAGCTGATTCCCGGGTGTCGAATACCACATTTTCAACTTTGACTGAGTGAAACTATAATACCTTGATGCCACCAAAGAACCTTTCGGCCAGGAATCCTGCCAGGGGAGGGAAGAAGAAGGAACATGCCAGCCTGATTGCCGTGAATTTCCAGCCCATGATGCCGATGTCCATGGGCAGGCGGGAAAACGCCAGTACCGACCATCCGGTTAAAAACGCCACCAGGGTTCCTACACCGGCACCTACCCTGAGAAGACCGGCGGCAACAGGCAGGCTTATGTAAGGACCTCCCGGCATAAAAGCTCCGGCAACGGAACCTATAAGGATCCCCCGAAATCCAGACTCGGCTCCTATCCACTTTGCGATGGTTTCCTGGGAGATAAGCAGTGGAACCATGCCTGCGATGATGAAAGCAAAAACAAGCAACGGAAGCATCTGTACCAGCAGCATACCAGCCGTTTTAAGACCCGCGACATGAGCCCCGCCGCCCTTCTGGTACCCGAGAAAAATAGTGGTAAGGGCAATTGCCCCCAGTACAAGCGTGGGAATGAGCATCTGTGGAACCCTCCTGTGTGGATTCAATATTGCGCCTTTTTATTTTATCGAATCACGGAAATTTAATTTAATGTTGCCTGCTGATTTGCCCGGGAATAACACTTGGATGACATAGCTATTTCAGCGGTTAGTTTGACGCGAATAGCCCCGGGGCAAAAAAGATTGACAGGGTTTAAAGATTTCGAAAACCCCTGTGCCGGGTATCCGGTTTGCTCCGGGATATTACCCGTGTTCCAGCCTTTTTTCTTTAATGGTAATGCTGAGAATTGAGGCAGCGAAGAGCAGAAGAACCCCCAGTAAGAAAGGCATCTCGTAACTGCCGGTGGCCTGAACGACCGCCCCGGTTATGTAACTGGAAATGGCCCCCCCCATCTGATGGCTCATATTTATCAAGCCGAGGATTGTGCCCATGGACAAGACTCCGTATATGTCTGCTACCAGCCCCGAAGTGAGGGGCGCGGTGCCGAAGTTGCCGAAACCTATAACAAAGGCAGCGAGATATAAGGTTGGCTCGTTATGTGCCGCCAGGAGGATGAGAAAACCGACACCGCGGAGGAAATAGAAGGCAGCCAGGGGCCTTTTCCTGCCGATAAAGTCGGAAACGTATCCTCCGATCCAGATGCCTAAGGCGCTGGCGCCTCCCAGGAGACCGGCGGCCTGGGCCGCTACCATGGGGTGAAACCCTTTATGGATGGCCATGGGCACCAGAAAAGTTGAACTCATCAGGGCGGTGAAACCGCAGACGAAAAAGCCCCCGAGGAGGTGCCAGAAAGGTCTCGTTCTCATTGCCTGTCGCAGGCTGATTCTCCTGGTGTCGACGGAGGTGATGTTCCCCTTTTTAACTGGGTCTCCCGGGTTCGCGGCGACATTCCCATCGGGAAACAGGCCGATATCGGCGGGATTGTTTTTCATGAACTTGAAAGCCAGGGGAAGGGATATCCCCAAAACGATAAAACCGAGGGTGGCGAAGGCGGGGCGCCAGCCAAATTGAAGGATGAGATACATCGAGAGGGGCACGACCACAAATATTCCCGTTGCCATGCCCGAAGTGGAAAGACCTAACGCCAGTCCCCTCTTTTTAACGAACCAACGTGAGACCAGAGAGGCGTTGCTGACGTTGCTCGACGTGCTCCAGAACAGTCCCATGAGTACCCCGAAGATGAGGTACAACTGCCACAGTTCCGAAATCAGGGAAAGAGAGGCTGTCGAAGCTCCGTAAAACAGGGTTCCCCAGAGAATGGTTTTCCTTGGACCCCAGCGGTTCACGGCGTAACCTACCACCGGCTGGGCCAGGGCATTTACCACGAGAGCCAGGGAGGCGGCTATTGATATTTCCTTGATGGTCCAGTGGAAGTGTTCAATGAAATAGGGGATGAAGTTCCCGAAGGCTCCTCGTGAGCCTATGACGCTGAAATAAATCAGGAATGAAGACAGGACAACGAACCAGCCGTAATAAACCCGACCTTCCTGCTGCTTTGGTTTATTATCCAATTATTATTACATCCATGCTGATATTTAAGTCGAAATAAAGGCAAAATCCTGCGGGATTATAGCATGGGCGCCATGGCTTATCCATTTGAGCCAAAATCGGGAACAGGGAAACGCTCTCGCCGCACATTCTCGCAGAGCGGGGCGTTTTTATTGCGGTACCTGCTGTGGTAATATAAAAAACATACAAAACTGTACGGGAGATTTTTTACAGCAAGATTATGATAAGACGTCACTCTTTTATTCTAACCCTCGGAGGACTGTTTCTCCTGCTTGCCGCTGTTACCTACGCAGTGCACTATGCTATATTTAAAGATGTCCATCATATTTTGATATACGGTGTGGGGGACCTGGCGTTTTTACCCCTGGAAGTGTTAATCGTGGTGCTGGTGATTGAAAAAATACTGGCACGCCGGGAGAAGCAGGCAATGCTGCAAAAGCTTAACATGGTGGTGGGGGTTTTTTTCATGGAATCGGGCAACTACCTGCTCCGGGACCTTTTAAAGTACTTTAAAAACCGGGCGGAGATATCCGGTCACCTGAATGTCGATAACAACCGGACAAAAAAGGATTTTAAAAACGCTGCTGCTTTTGCCCTTCACCTTAAGGCAGAAGTGGATTACCTCAACATAGATTTCCCGGGGTTAAAGGCTTACCTTGCCGGGAAGCGGGAGTTCCTACTGACCCTGCTGGAGAATCCTGCACTTCTGGAGCACGACCTGTTTACAGACTTGCTGTGGGCAACCACTCACCTCGATGAGGAACTGGAGGCGAGGGCATCGTTTGAAGGTCTTCCAGAGCATGATCTCAGGCATATTGCCGGGGACATACAGAGGCTGTACGATCATCTGGCCAGCGAGTGGCTGGACTACATTGAGCATTTGAAAGGTAAGTATCCCTACCTTTATTCCCTGGTGCTCAGGACTCACCCTTTCCAAAAAAACCCGTCTCCCATAGTTACGTAGAGGGTTACATATCTCCAGCTTTATGGAGAAGGGTCGGCGTAAATCCATGGAGTCGGGTTCGGTGTTTCAATTATGCAACGTTGGTAATGAGGTTCCCTCTTTTTGCGTTCCGGCGGCTCCCATACTGTCGTTTCCATTGAGGCGGGAGCGGATGCATGTTTTTTTTATTCTCCGGAAACCCGTGAACCAGGGGTGTAAGTGTACGTATTGACATTATGGTAACCATGAGATAGGATTTAGGGGAGAATCTTTACGCAAGGGGGACAGTTCGATGGAAAAAACTTCTACAGGTCTGGCTGAAAACGTTTCCGGTCTTTTATGTTACGTGCTGGGATGGATTAGCGGGATAGTGTTCCTGATACTTGAGAAAGAAAACAAGGCCGTAAGGTTTCACGCCTTCCAGTCTATAATAGTTTTTGGAATCCTTTCTCTTATCGGCGTCGTTTTTTCACCGATACCTATACTGGGAGGAATAATCGGCTGGTTAGTTTACATAGCCGGTGTTATAGCCTGGATAGTGCTGATGGTTACAGCAGCTCAAGGGAAAAAATACATGGTGCCGTGGGCAGGCAACATGGCTGAGAAATGGGCAGCTAAGAACCCCACAGCAAAAACGGAATAATTTTACTCAAGCCGGCCCGGTTTTGTTGGTGTGGCACCACTTATAGGATGCTCAGGCTCGCCATAACTGCCTGCCGGGGCAAGTTTTTAGTCGGCCGATTTGTTCCGGCTGCAAGGTTTTATCTCCATAATTGTCTTGACCGGGACTACCCAAGCTAACCACGCGGGTCAAAGATACTGGGACAGGAGTTTGCCGCAACCTTTTACAGGTTCCCGTACTTTTAATGTACGGAGTATGTCCCAGATGCTGATCTGCCCGGTGGAGATTACGGTAGTCTGTAGGTCCTGTTCCAGTTTTTCAATAGCCGAATAGACATCCCAGCCGCTGCCCAGCAGGTGGATGGCATCCGCCCCACCCACTTGCAGGAACTGCTTTTTCGCAAAGGAGTAGATATCCCCCTCGGGTATGTTGCCAACATCCTTGAAGTCCCTGTCCAGCCCTTCTATGGCCAAGACCTGGAAACCGGCATCGGTTAAGTATTTGGCAAAAACGGTGTTCAGTTCCTTCTTGAAATAAGTCAGGCAGATAACTTTTTTTATCGAAAGCTCCTTCATGGCTTTTACCAGGCCGGTGGTGGACGCAATGACAGGAATGCCATGTTTCTTCGTCAGCCTTTCAACCAGCTTGTGGTCGGCATCGTAGCCGAGGAGCATAAAAGGGGGCGCTCCTCCTATGTGGATGAGGTCCACTCCCCCGATGGAGGCGAGTTCATCGACTTTCTCCTCCGCAATCTTCAAAGCCTCGGTGAACTCCCCCTGTGTGCCCCTCCTGATACCGACGTAGAGGGGGATTACCCCGATCCCGTCCGGCAACACCCTGATCAAGTGTTCCAGGGAACCTGTCCTGTAAGTGGGTTTGATTAAGCCAACAGTGCCTCTCCATCCCTGACTCATAGTCCTGTTGTCTCCTTTCTCGATCTTCGGAATTACATAGAAAATCTACAACTGTCAGGAATACATGGTATAAAGGGTACAAAGCCGGTTAAGCAAAGCCTTCCCACCGGGGAGAGCGGGACCAAGATATTCTTATTATGAACTGTTGAAAACAGGGCCTTGTCAATCAGCAGGCCCGTTTTACCCGTCGTTCCGTTTACCCTGACAATTGAAGGTTTTTATTGTTCTTCGCCGTGGTACCTGAAGGAGACCTTCAATTTTGCCCGGTAGTTGGTAATCTTTCCATTTTCGATTTGCATATCCAGTTCCTCAACCTCGGCTATTCGCAGGTCCCGCAGGGACTTGGAAGCCTGTGCGATGGCCACAGCGGCTGCTTTTTCCCAGGACTCCGGGCTGGTTCCAACCAAAGTAATGATTTTATAGACACTCTCAGTCATAATAACCTCCTGATTAATGCAATTATTATCTTTTTAAGTTAGTTTGGGCTCGAACGTTTTTTATTATCAAACACATTCTTTTATTGCGCGTCCCTCCTTTTTGTTGCACTGCCTTGCTCTGCCAACTGCACGTTTATTATATCATCCGGGTCAACCGTACTCCACCAGCCGCAATCCATCGATTTCCGGGGGAATCCTCTTCGTTAACAGAAGATGGTCAGGGTAAGCCAAGCATTCACCCGCTCTGTTTTCCCTGGAGGAGGCTCCCGCGAAACTTATAAAAGTGCTTTCAAATCCCCCTTAATCCCCCTTTATCAAAGGGGGATTAAGGGGGATTTGTGGCGTCTCTTGCAAGAGACATGATAATTCCGAGTCCTTCCTGTTCAGGAAGGA
>JAUYHV010000015.1 GCA_030689845.1 Dehalococcoidia bacterium | reverse complement strand
CACCTGTCGGGAGCGTGCATTACGGGATATCACCTTTATATTTACAGCCCTGTCCAGGGGCTCGTTGCCGGGGCTTTCGGATATAACCAGGACCTTGAAGGGCAGGCCGGGTTTAAAAACCGAGCTTTCCGGTATAAGCTGAAGGACCAGGGGAGATTGGGCAATTTCAACGAATTTACTTGTTTTTTCCTCGTATCCCGTGGCTTTTTCCCTGACGGTTATTTCCAGGAGGACGTTACCTGATCCACCCGCGCCGGGGACACCCGAGACATATTTTACGGCGGGGAGTTCAAAGGCTGCAGTCCCGTCAATACTTTTAGAAACAGAAGCGAATTCCTCCCATTTCCCCGCGTACCGGGACGCCTTTATTATTAATTCTCCCGCAACCGGCTTGCCGAAGCTGTACTCCGCAGTTACCTCTCCCTTGATAGCTTCGTTCACCAGGTACCACTCCCGGGGGAGGTCCACCTTAACTTCGTATTTCGGCAGCACATATTTCTCAACCTTGATATCAAGCTGGGATTTCTGTTTGCCGGAAGTCGCCAGCAGCTTCCAGGTTCCCAGGTTCGGTTCGCTGGACAGGGGCAGGTCCACCAGGGTGAAGCCGAACTCATCGGAGGTCAATTCTTTCCGCAGGACCTTGATGCCCTTGGCGTCCATGGCCTCCACGGTCACCGGCCCGCTGACGGGCTTCAGTTCGGAGTTGACCGTGACGGCCCTGATGTGGACGGTTTGTCCCGGTTTGTATATGGGTTTATCGCTTTGTAAAAAGATGAGGAACGATTCTGAAATGGTGACGGGGGTATTGCCCCTGAAGCCGTTACCCTGGACGACAAACTCATATGTTCCCTCGGGCAGCGCCGGAAGCTGGAATTCCAGGGCGCCCTTGCCGACAACCGTCTCCCGGTCCTCAAAGACCTTTTCCCCGTTTCTTAACAGAGAAAAGGTTACACCGGAAGTTGCCAGGGCATCCCCGTTAAAAAGGGAAATGGAGACGCCTGTTTTCTGCCCGGAGTACATGGTTTTGGGTATGACGGCGGTGTAGCCGTCAACACTGGTTTCCAGGGGAGTGCAGGCGGCGAGGAGGGGAAACAACATGAAAAGGATAAGGATAATATTCAGGATGACGTTTCTATTTTTGTTCATGGTATTCTCCTGTCGGTTAGCTGTTACTGTCTATTAATACGCTACCGGCCGGGGAAAAGTTCCCTTTTCCCCTGTAAAAAAACGGGAGAATATCTTAGCGGGGGATAAAAGTCAGGAAATTACCGGCTTGCCCTTGTCCCCCCGCTGTCACCCTGTCCCGATGTATCGGGACTCCGTCTCGGAGAGCCTGTCGAAGTGTCTGGCAACCACTGTAAGGGCAGGTTTCAAACCTGCCCTTACAAAACACGGTTCCTTCTCAACCTGAGTGGGTAAGAAAAAATGAAGGTATATAGATGAAGACATATACGATGAAGGGTTCACCTGATGCGTCTTCTTTTACCCATTCCGACGAAAGCCGGAATCCAGTAATAATTATGAATGATTATTCTGTGTACATTATGGCTGGTAAACGCAATGGAACACTATATGTTGGTTTCAC
>JAUYHV010000011.1 GCA_030689845.1 Dehalococcoidia bacterium | reverse complement strand
ATACAGCATATTAGAAGGTGAAAGCAGGAAACTTATCATAAGCCTGTACCGCTTGATGGAAAAAGTCCTCGAAAAAAAAGGTTTGCCTGTTCGACAGGCGCATCAATCTCCGGCTGAATACTTGAAAATGATTACCACCCGGATTCTGAATGGCGAAAAGTTAATTGAGTGGGTAACCGTTCAGACCACAAGGGCCGCCTATAATCCCGATCCTTTTGACTCGTCTAAAGTTGACGAAGCCAAAAATAAACTGTCTTTGTTAAAAAAGGCATTAAAAGTAGGGATAGGAAGTCCAGAATGAACCAAAGCAAAATCTGATTACTACGAAGCTAAAGCTAATCAGGTAATACACTCTGGGATAACTGTAGCAATCTATTTTCGAAACGACAATAGAGAGAGAAGCCGGCCTATTCTCCCAGGGCTTTTAGAACAACCCTTTTTCTCCGCTGACCATCGAATTCGGCATAATACACCTGCTGCCAGGGGCCAAGGTCGAGTTTACCACCGGTTACAGGCACTATTACCTGATGGTGAACCAGGAGACTTTTAAGATGGGCGTCCCCGTTTGATTCACCTGTGGCATGGTGCTTATAGTCACGGCGAAAAGGGGCAAGACTTTCCAGCCACTGCTCGATATCAGAAATGATACCGGATTCTGCGTCATTTACATAGACGCCGGCCGTGATGTGCATGGCCGATATCAGGACGAAGCCCTCATTAATGCCGGAGCGGCGGACGAACTCATCCACCCGGTCAGTTATATTGATAAACTCGTGATGGCGCTCGGTGGTGAACCACAAATACTCCGTTGCTGATGCCATAATGTGTTTCTCCCGTCAAATGAAACCTATTATAACACCCTCATAAGTCAAGCTTGAATAGCTTGCTTTGTCCCTGTTTTCCGGGCTTTGACAGATTAAGATGATATGGTTTAGAATTTGCCGAATATGATAAGGGATATGAACTCGTTCAGGGATGCCGGTTTTTAGAAGCCTCACACATCGCTGCTGCGATAAATATTTCTGAAGCTAATAGTACAAAGGAGATAAGAAAGTTTATGGTGACCCGAAGAATTATTGCCCCTGAAAATGTTTGGGATTCCCGGCCCCAACTGTATTATGCCCAGGGTTTGCTGGCAGATGAAACTATTTACATCTCCGGCCAGACCGCATGGGATGAGAAGAGAAACCTGGTTGGCCCAGGGGATATTGAATCGCAGACCCGTATGGCCCTGGAGGACATAAGACGGATACTGGAAGCCGAAGGCGCCAAAATGTCCGATATCGTGAAAATGATATTTTTCACAAAAGACATCCGCTTCTTGAGGAGAGGGGAGTATTTTGCAAAGGTACTGAAAGAGTTTTTCGGTCCAATTACTCCTCCCTGTACCGGGGTACAAATCGGCAACCTGTGGAACCCGGACTTCTGGATAGAGATAGAGGCTTATGCCGTTAAAAATGCGAAATCGAGAAAGATTATCGCTCCGGCAAATGTTTGGGACGCCCGCCCCGAGTTGTATTATGCCCAGGGAATGAACGTAGACGATACCATATATATTTCAGGCCAGACTGCCTGGGATGAAAAAAGAAAGTTACAAGGCCCCGGAGATATTGAAACCCAGGCCCGCCTCAGCCTTGAGAACATCAGGCGCCTCCTGGAAGCAGAGGGAGCCAAAATGTCCGACGTTGTGAAGATGATATTTTTCACTAAGGACATGCGCCTGTTGCGCAGAGATGAACTTTTTGCCAAAGTGTTGAAAGAATTTTTCGGCCCCATAACCCCGCCGTGTACCGCAGTGCAGATTGCCAACCTGTGGAACCCGGACTTCTTGATTGAAATAGAGGCCATAGCAGTTAAAAATGCAAAGAGCAAAAAGATAGTTGCTCCCTCAAATGTCTGGGATTCGAGGCCCAAGCAGTACTATGCCCAGGCTATGAATGTCGACGGTACGGTATATTTTTCGGGTCAAACGGCGCTGGACGAAAATTCGAAGCTGGTCGGTCTGGGAGACATTGAAGCCCAAACACGCCAATCGTTTGAGAACATACGACGCCTCCTTGAGTCCGAAGGCAAGAAGATGTCCGACATTGTGAAGATGATATTTTTCACAAAGGATATTCGCTATCTAAGGCGCGGGCAACTGTTCGCGAAGGTGCTTAAAGAGGTCTTTGGCCCTATTACTCCTCCCTGCACCGGCGTCCAGATACTGAATCTCTGGGAACCTGATTTCCTGATCGAGATAGAAGGAATAGCCCGATAAATCATCACCTTCAAAGCATGTATGAGTTGCTATAGGGATATAAGGGAACATACACAGGCTCTTGAGGCCGAAGGGAAGCTTGTCCAGGTATCAAGACCCATAAATAAAGATACGGAACTGCACCCCCTGGTAAGGCGGCAATTCCGCGGCCTCAGGGAGTACCAGAGAAAAGCCTTTCTATTGGAGAATGTTGTGGATGTGAAAGGAAGGCGATTCGGTATTCCGTGCTGGTGGCATCCCATGCAGCTTCTAGTGTAGTGTCTCTAATATCTCTTTACAATTTGCAGTACCATTGGTGTCATTCCCGCGAAAGCGGGAATCCAGAGCCATAGACTGGATTCCGGGTCAAGCCCGGAATGACAAAGATTGTAAGGCCATTTATGAAACCCATGAAGGATTCTGGGGATGAAACGACAGCCTGATGTAAACCGACGGGACCAATTTATCGAGGTTTTTTGACATGGTGAAAAGCGACCACATTCACAGCCTGGAAGAAAAAGTTGCCATAGTCACCGGGGCCGGTTCCGGTATAGGCAGAGCTATTGCTGTTTTGTTTGCCCGTCAGGGAGGCAAAGTCGTTGTAAATGACAGGGAAGCTCCACTGGTTCATGAAACCGCTCGACAAATAATTTCCGATGGCGGGGATGTGTTAGTTCAGGAAGGAGACGCCTCGCTGTCTGCTGTCGTTGACCGTATCGTGCAGGCTGCTTTAAACAAATATAAAAAAATCGATATCCTTGTGAATGTGGTAGGCGGTTCCCAGGGGGTGGTTTTACCCCTGGATGAAACGACAGAAGAGGACTGGGACAGGGTAATCTCGGTAAACCTGAAAAGCAATTTTTTAATGAGTAAGGCTGTTTTACCGGTGATGATGAGGAATCATAGCGGTACCATAATAAATTTAGGGAGCACGCTGGGGTTGTCCGGTGTGCCCGGCATGGCCGCTTACAGTGCTTCAAAGGGCGCAGTCATCAGTCTAACGCGCCAGATGGCGGTGGATTACGGCCGATACGGCATAAGGATAAACTGCCTTTGTCCAGGTCCTATCTGGACGCCGGGGATGGAGAGGTTTGTTAACCTTAAAGGGCCTGGCATTTTGAACGAGCTGAATGCAGCTACTCTGGTGGGAAGGCTGGGACAACCGGAGGATGTCGCCCGGGCTGCTTTATTTTTAGCTTCGGATGATTCTTCATTTGCCACCGGCTCCGTGCTGGTTATCGATGGCGGTTACGACCACCGCCTGGTAAAGCAGTGATGGCACTTCACCTTAATTAAAAGCCGGATATTACGTAGTGTTTCCGAAAGAGCAGGTGATATGAGCAGTACAAATATAGATCCGGTAACATTCGAGGTGATCCGGCACAAGCTCTGGGCTATCGGGGATGAACAGGAAATAACACTGAAGTCTGTTTCGGGTTCTCCTGTGGTAACCGAGTCCAGTGATTTCAATAACGGGATCTATTCGAGCAACGGGGATATTATCATGCTGGGACGGCAGGTTATTGTCCACGCAGGGACCATGGCCGCGGTTCTAAAGAGCGTCATAAAAGAATGCAAAAACGATCCCGGCATAGAAGACGGGGATATGTTCATCATGAACGATCCATACCGTGGAGCGGTCCATGCCCAGGACATATCCATCGCCGCCCCCATATTTTATAAGGGGGACCTGATTGCCTGGTTTGGAGCTTGCGCTCACCAGCTTGATGTTGGAGGAATCGAGCCGGGGAGTTGGTGCCCAACGGCCAGGGAGCAGATACAGGAAGGCTTGATAATCCCACCCCTCAAGCTGGTGGAACGGGGGAAAACGAGGAAAGATGTTTTGAACATGATACTATCCAACTCAAGGTTGCCCTTCCTGCTGGGATTGGACATAAGGGCGATGATAGCCGCCAACAACGTGGCCAAACGGAGGTTTTTAAACCTTATCGAGACCTACGGCCTGCCGGAAATTAAAGGCGTTATGGAACACCTCCTGGATGCCTCGGAGGCCCAATTGAGGCGGAGGCTGGCGGAACTGCCCGACGGTACTTTCAGGGCGGTTGATTTCCTGGACCACGACGGGCTCCAGAATAAACTGTACAAGATGGCCCTGGCAGTAATAAAAAAAGGGGACTGCCTAACCTTCGATTTTACAGGAACTTCCGAACAGGCACCAGGATTCATAAACAGCGGCAGGGCAGCATCGGTAGGGGGCATCCTTACCGCCCTTTTCCCCATTCTGGCCTACGATATACCCTGGAATGACGGGCTCATGAGGCCAATAACGGTAAATATTCCCAGGGGTAGTATATGCGATCCGATTCACCCTGCGCCCCTCGGCTCCGGGCCTACGGCAGCGTCGTGGGTTGTGCAGAATACCGCCGTTGCAGCTCTTTCGAGGCTGGTAGCTTGCAGCGAAAAGTATGTCAGGGAAGCCCAGGGTGTTACCGAGGGCGCCTTTGCCGGAATTGGGCTGCGGGGACGAAACCAGTACGGGGAACCCTTCGGACAACTAATGGTTGACGTCGCAGGCGGGGGAGGCGCGTATTCTTTCAGGGATGGATTGGACCCGGCCAAATGCTACGGGATTGCCGTTCCAAACATAGCAAATGTGGAGTGGAACGAAAACTTCTCCCCGGTATTGTACCTTTACCGGGGATTGATAAAGGACTCGGGAGGGCCGGGCAAGTTCAGGGGAGGAAATGCGGGGGGGATGGCTTTTGTTCCCTACGATACAAAGAGCCTCGATGCGGTTTTGGTATCCCACGGGGTAGAAGTACCCAACTCTGCAGGGGTGTTCGGGGCGTTCCCGGGTTCGTGTAATGTTAACACGGTTATCAAGGGTGCCGACAGCGGGGAATTAAACTGGGAACGGAGATTACCGGTCAGCTGGATGACAAAAAGTGAAACAAAGGATATGGGCGCCAAACCCGGAAGGTTTGTCCTGGACGGTTCAGAGATATTTGAGTATACCTGGCAGGGAGGCGGGGGTTACGGAGATCCTTTGGAGCGGGAACCGGAAAGGGTGGCAAAGGACGTTGTTAACGGTCTGGTTTCAGGGCGGTACGCTGAAGAAATCTATGGAGTTGTTGTCGACGAGGTTAAAATGGCTGTAAATTACCCTGAAACAGATAAACGGCGTAGGTCTATCAGGGAGGAACGACTGGCGGGGATGCCCGAGGATTTGAGAAATCCAACTGTGCTAACCGGAGGGGAGGTGGTGCAGAGGCTCGGAGAGTGGCTGGAGATTGTAAAAAAAGGAGACAGCAAATACATTCGCTGCAACTGCGGGAATATAATGAGTAAGGCCGGGGAAAACTGGAAACTCGGTGCCTACTCAAGGGTCGTTGCTGGTTCAGCCGCTGGTCC
>JAUYHV010000003.1 GCA_030689845.1 Dehalococcoidia bacterium | reverse complement strand
TATTTTTACAAAAACCCGGATGTTTCTTAACGAATCCATCGACCGGCAGCATTTTCCCCCCCGCAACTTCGGCGCCATTTCATCCCCCCACAACCTTTTTGAAAATGCTTCCGTGGTTATATTACCTGTGCCATACGACGGCACCACCGACTGGCGGAGCGGCACCCGGGAAGGCCCGGCAGCCATCATTGACGCTTCCCAGTACATGGAACTTTACGACATCGAACTGGACAGGGAAATCCATGAGGCGGGTATATATACAATGCCGGAAGTACAACCCGTAATGAGCGGCCCGGAGGGGATGGTTCAGCGCGTCTATGAAGTTGAAAAAAACCTGCTGGAACTGGGTAAAAAAGTTATCATGCTGGGAGGGGAGCACTCCCTGACCACCGGAGCCGTCAAAGCTCATAAGGAACTGTTTCCGAAGCTGACGGTACTGCAACTCGATGCCCATGCCGACCTGCGGGACGAATACCTCGGGACCGGGTTCAGCCATGCCTGCGTCATGAGGAGAGTCCTGGATATTTGCCCCATCGTCCAGGCCGGTATCAGGAGCATGAGCCTGGAAGAAAGCGGTTTCGTAAAAAAGCGGGGGATGGAGCTTTTTTTCGCCCGGGAACCCCTGGAAAGAGGCACCATAAATAAAATTGTTTCTAACCTGTCTGAAAAAGTCTACATTACCATCGATACAGACGTTTTTGACCCCGGTCTCGTACCTGCCGTTGGCACTCCCGAGCCGGGAGGGTTGGGCTGGTATGACACGATTTCTTTGCTGAGGGAAGTTTCCAGGAAACGGGACATTGTCGGCTTCGATGTCGTAGAATTATGTCCCCGGGAAGGGCCGGCAGCTTCAGCCTATTTCGTTGCCCGCCTTACTTATAAACTAATCGGGTATATGACCGGGCCCAGGTAATGTTTCCAGGCTGCCGTTCACCGGACCGGAAACTGTGCTCGCCCCGGGGCTTCGACTTCAGGTTTAAATCTAACTTCCTCCGGGGGACGGTAATCCCGGTGGTTTTTGAAGCTAAAAGGAAATAGAAAACAAAAGGAGGAATCATGGGTTTTTTAGTTGCGTTACGTTTTTTAACTAC
>JAUYHV010000002.1 GCA_030689845.1 Dehalococcoidia bacterium | reverse complement strand
CTATGCGAGTACCCGGGTATACCCCCATGCGCCCTTGGGCGGGTAGGTCTTATAATGTATATTGGACAGAGTAAGGATGAGTTTACCCACTTGAAATGAAAAAGAGCCTAAATAATAACCTGGAGCAGTTATGGCGCATGGCTAAACGCCCCTCCCCGGTAACCAGAATTATGAAGCAATAAGTAAGTGTTCGGTAACAGTTTTATTTGACGCAATACGGACTGAAATAATGTGTCTGTTTCCACCGTAAAAAAAATTATTAGAAGTATTATTCCCATAAATATACCTCAAATACAGGTATTTCATTACCCCCCGTTCTTCCGGGTGTCAGGTCCCGTTAACTTCACTTCATGCCCCGTTTTTACACGGCCAATCCACGTGAGCAGTCCCCATTCAACGGGTAAAAAGCATTCAATCCCGCGGGTGGGGAATCCAAATCATCGGCATAGCACTGGCGTTGCCCTTGGGTGTGGAGTATCTTGCCATAATGCCAGCACTGCAGTAATATAATATCGATGCCACAGGCAACGAAATAACTATGAGAAAGCAATCAGAGTTAACGGGGTGAAACATCCAAAAGCCGATATCTTCAAACAATTGACGTGGGACGACATAGAGGCATGGGCTGGTATCAATATTACATCACGTGGCCAGAGTTACCAGCGCAGCCTCCGGGTACAGGAACTTGCCTGCACATCGAATGGTGGTGTTGTAGCCTGGGTGAAAGGCTCGAGAAAATATGTCACGATGGTTGATATCGACGGGAAAGAGGAACTGACCTCAGCCTGCACCTGCCCATACGAGGATGTCTGCAAGCATGCGGTAGCGGTGGTGCTCGAATACCTGGAGAAACTAAAACAAAACATCCAGGTCCCCACGGTTGCCGAAGGAGACACCAGGTTAACCTTGTTGGATAACACTCAGGAAGGGGCGCGGTACGAGGAGAGTGAAGACCTGGAGCATACTGATGTGCAACCTATGGCTTCGCAGTCCAGAAAAGCTTCCCCCGATACGTTACACTCCTACCTGGAGAGGCAAAGCAAGGAGGAGTTCATCGCTCTGATCGAGGATATGGCGGAACGTTACCCGGAAGTACACGAAGCCCTGCACGACCGGTGTCACCTGTCGCAGGGAGAGGTCTCGGCACTGGTCAAAAAGGTGAGAAAAGAGATAGGGAGGCTCAGCGCCGAGCCAGCCTGGGTTAATCCATGGAAGGGTGAGGGAAATGTTCCCGACTATTCGGAAGTGCGTGACCGCCTGGTTATGCTTTTATCTATATGATTACACAACAATTGTGCAGCCTGCTCAGACCTTGCTAAAAGCATCTCTTGAATTGCCGTCTCGGGCCGTGTTACAATGCTTTATTGGCTAAATACAGCCCGGCAGTTGATTGGTTTTCCATCCCGCAATAATTTTCAGGAGGTTAAAAATGACTACGTCAGGTGACATCAGGGACACAGTCTGGGGCACGGAGACGTTCTACGACAGGTGGTTACAGAGCCAGGGCATTCCGGTTATCAAGGGATATGCCATCGATGACCTGAACACGGTAAAAGTCGAGCCGTGGACCAGGAAGGGCGGAAAAGGCGCCTTTGTTATCCTGGAAGGGGCGGAGGGCATGGCCGACTGTTATATCAGCGAAATCCCCCCGGGCGGAAACCTTAAACCCCAGAGGCACCTTTACGAAGAGATGATTTACATCCTCAGCGGCAGCGGAGCCACGACTATGTGGTGGAACGAGAAAGAAAAACAGACGTTCGAATGGCAGGCAGGCAGCCTTTTCGCGCCGCCGTTGAATGTCGTGCACCAGCACTTCAACGGGTCGGGCGACAAGCCGGTCAGGTACATGGCCGTAACCAGCGCTCCCCTGATGCTGAACCTTGTCCACAACGCCGATTTTTTATTCAAAAATGATTTTGCTTTCACCGACAGGTACCAGGGAGAAGGCGATTATTTTGCAGCTTCCAAAGGCAAGTTGCATCCCGGGCGGATATGGGAAAGCAACTTTGTAACCGATATTCGTTCTCTGAAACTGTATGAGTGGAAGGAAAGGGGCGCCGGCGGCTCCAACATCATGCTGGAGCTTTCAAACAACACCATGGCCGCCCACATCTCGGAGTTCCCGGTAGGCACATATAAAAAAGCCCACCGGCACGGCCCGGCTGCTCACGTGGTGCTGCTTAACGGAGAAGGTTTCTCCTTCATGTGGCCGGAGGGAGGCAACAGGATGAAGATACCCTGGCACACAGGCAGCATGTTCGTCCCGCCCAACCGGTGGTTCCACCAGCACTTTAATGTGGGCTCCACCCCCGCCAGGTATCTGGCCCTGCGCTGGAACAGTCGCAAATACCCCATGGGTAAAGCTTACAAGACTGCCGAAGACGTAAAAGCCGGCGGCGACCAGATAGAATACCCAGACCAGGATCCCACTATCGAGAAAGATTTTCAGGCGGAGTGCGCCAAGAGAGGCGTAACCTCAAAAATGGCGCCTTTCCTTGAAAATAAATAGGGCGAATACCGGCTTGACAGGGGTCCGGGAAAGTGCTACCATATTCGAGTAGGTCGATTTGGGCATCAATTGAAAAGGAGGTGTTCAATGACGATTCAGAAAATGTTTGGAGTATGGCAGGTAGAAGGTTAACGCCCCTGCCGTATTGGAATGGTGGGGGCGCGGGGAATCGGGCTCAAGCCCGTAGCGATTGAGGGGCTAAGAATAATAGGCCTTATCGGGTGTTATCACCCGCAAGGGTTTGGTCCGAAAGGAACAATGGTGTTAGACCGAGGGGCCGTGTAATACACGGCCCCTTTTTTTTACCCTGAGAACCAGCCTTTTGAGCTTTTCTGGAAAATCCCTTGTTCTTATCCCTGGCTGCCGGAACTGACGAAGCCCAATTGCGGACGGAACTTCAACGCCAGGAAAACGGATACGACGTACACGAGAACGATTACGTACAGGGCCGGGACATAACTCCCATTGCGGTCGAAGACCAGGCCGGCAAAATACGGGCCCATCGCTCCCACACCCGTACCGATTGCATTCAATATGCCTATTAGTTCCCCGGCGGAGCGTGTGCCGAAATAGGTCCCCATTATGCCTGTCTGGGAAGGCATCCTCAATCCGTGGGCCACACCAAAAACGAAGGTAAAGGCATAAAGCATGGGCAGATTGCTTAATAAAAGAAGCCAAACGGTAGAAGCGCAGGTGGCGGTGAAAGCCATCACCAGTCCCGCCTTCCATCCCCATCTTTCCGCAATAAAGCCTATTCCCAGCCTTCCCAGGATGCTGAAGCCTCCGATAAGTCCCTGGGCCGCAGCCGCTGCTGTGGACAAAATACCCATATCGGTGGTATAGGGTATAAGGTGAACGGATATGGCGTTAAAGCCAAAAGCCCCGATGCTCGCCATTACTATGAGACTCCAGAAAGGCAGCATCCGGACGGCATCCCTGGTGGTCCAGTTTTCCGTCACCCTTTTTTGACCGGTCAAGGATTCACCATAGGGCTTAAGACCTAGTTTTTCAGGGCTGTAAATAAAAAACGCCGAAGAAAAAGCCACTATGCCGAAGGACAATATCCCTGTAATCAGGAAGGTTTGCCTCCAGCCATAGCTCTGGATCAGGTAGTTCAACAGGGGGGCAAAGATAAGGGCGCCGAATCCCACACCGGCGGTAACTATGCCCAGGGCAAACCCCTGCCGCTTTTTGAACCAACGCAGCACCGTGGACGTGGGAACGGTCCAGGTGACACC
>JAUYHV010000333.1 GCA_030689845.1 Dehalococcoidia bacterium | reverse complement strand
CGCTATCATTCTGGGTAGCGGTATGCCCACCACGGCAGTATATATAATTGTAGCCCTGGTTGCCGCCCCTGCCCTGGTGAAGATGGGCCTTTCGCTGCTCCAGGCCCATTTCTTCCTTTTCTACTTTGCCTGTCTCAACTTTGTTACCCCTCCCGTTGCCATCGGCTCTCTCCTGGCGGCAAAGATTGCCGGGGCCAATTACCTCAAGACTTCCTTTGAGGCGGTTAAAGCAGCCCTCGGGGGTTTTGCCGTGCCTTTTCTTATTATCTTTTGTCCCGTTCTTATATTACAGCCGCAACCCTTTTTAACCGCGGCAACCGGTTTGCTTGCCAGCCTGCTGGGGCTGGTAGCTCTGCAACTCACTCTTACCCGCCAGTTTTTAACCCGCCTTGATATATCGAGAACAGCCTTTTTCGCTGCAACGTCGGTATTGCTCTTTTCTTTTCTCCTGCACCGTAACTATTTTTTACTGGCAGCCGGGGTAGCTTTATTTATCATCCTTACCCTGGAGCAAAGAAGAAAAAGGCAGAGGTTGGCCGTAACGGCCTGACCTGTCTCAGGATTTCAGTCCCAGCCGCCTGATGGCTTCCTGCTGCAACACTTTTTTATCCACTTTCTGGTCCCCGACAAGGGGTAGCACGTCTATTGTTTCCAGGTACTCAGGAAGCTTGTATGGAGCGATGTTCTGGCTGTTCATGTAGGCAACCAGTTCCTTCAATGTCAGGCTTTGCCCCGGTTTCAGGACGACAAAGGCACAGGCCTTTTCCCCCACCACCGCATCGGGGACTCCGACAATAGCGACTCCAGCAACCTTCGGGTGCCCAAGTACCACGTTCTCAATCTCTGCCGGGAATATGTTCTGGCCGGCCCTGATTATCATGTCTTTTTTGCGTCCTGCCAGCAGTAGGTCGCCGTTTTTGTCCAGGTAACCCAGGTCACCCATCTTGAACCAGCCGTCCGGCGTCCAGGCCTGGGCTGTGGTCTCGGGGTCCCGGTAATATCCGGAAACTGCGGCAGGACCCCTGGCCCATACCTCGCCTATCTCACCGTGGGGGACTTCTTTTCCGTTGTCATCCACCAGTATGAGGTCGGTCATTCCGGGAATTCCCTTACCCAGAGTCGTCAGGCGTATCTGCTGGGGGGTGTCTATGGGATGTATAGTGAAACCTCCGAAATCCGTTGCCCCGAGACCGCTGAGGATGACACCACCGAGTTTCTCTTCCGTTTCAATGGCTATCTGGTAGGGGAGCATGGCTCCGACGCACCACCACAGCCGGATGCTGCTGAGGTCGTATTTCCCCAGGCTCGGGTGCCTGAGCATCAGGGTCAGGTTGGTCGGTACCACCAGCCCAACGGTTATCCGCTCTTTTTCTATCAGCCGAAAAGCTTCTTCGGGATTGAAGTGCTCTTCCCAGACAACCTTAGCGCCTGCCTCCGGAGCGGTAAAATAAGCTATGCAGTTCGGCCCGGCGCCTGCGGCCGAAAAAGCTCCCAGAACATCATTGTTGGTAAGCTTGAAATTCTCTATAAAACCTTTGTTTGAAAATATCCGCGGGGCTATGGGATACTCCACGAATTTTGGGAAACCCGTTGTGCCCGTGGTATGCATAACAAGGTAAAAATCCGTCCCCGGTGTTTTCGTTTTCTGCAAATAGTCCGGGGAATACTTTTTTTCCAGAGGGTTCTTAAGGAGAGAGTTCAAAGGAGTTGTCCCCGGGGGCGTTTTGTCGCCGGAAACCAGCACATGTCTCAACCTGGGTAAACTCGGCCGTATAGCCTGCATCATGTCAAAATAATTGAAGTCGCGGAATTCCCAGGGGATAACCACACCCGCTGCTTCCGTCTGCTTCAATATATATTCCATTTCCTTGTGCCTGTTGTTCCTCTGAACGGGCAGGCAGAGTATACCGGCTTTTTCCGTGGCAACCCGTAATAGGTCAAGTTCGACAGAGTTGGGGAGTTCCACAACCAGCATCTCATCTTTCTTGAAGCCGAGTTCCAGGAGTCCAAGGGCAAGCCTGTCTATCCATACCCTGGCTTCCGCCCAGGTTAACCTTGTTTTTGAATCAACAACGGCTTCTTTGTCGGGATACAGTTCGGCATTTTTATCCCAGAAATCTGAGATAGTTGCATCAGACCAGATACCTTTATCCTTGTTTTCCCTGACCATTGCCTCGGTAATACGAACTGGTTTAGCCATGTGACACTTCCTTTTCTTATTAAAATTTTATTTAAATATTATACCCCGCAAATACCCCGGAACTTCTGCGATTATGCGACATCTGTCATTCTGCCCCTAAGGCACCCCCGTCATTGCTGCTGCCTTTCACTTTTTCAATTATGCGGCTTAATACCTCTCCGGCTTTTCCCGCAATCAAAACGCTTGCTTCAGCGTCCATGGGCGTTTCTCCCAGGTTGATAATAATCAACTTTGCTCCTGCCTGGACGGCGTAATACGGCAGGTAGGCGGCGGGATAAACCAAAAGCGTCGATCCCACAACTATGCACAGGTCGCAACTCTGGGAATGGGCGATGGCATCGTTAAGCACATCCTGGGGTAAAGTCTCCCCGAAAAAAACGGCATCGGGCTTGAGTATTCCATGGCATTTAACGCAATCGGGAACGGCCTCTCCCATTTTAAGCCGCTGGCTTATCTCCGACATGGGATAACGCTGCCCGCAGCCGAGGCATTTTATCCACCGGGTGTTTCCGTGGAGTTCGAAGACCTTTTTCCCGCTAACCCCGGCTTTTTGATGGAGGTTGTCCACATTCTGGGTAACGATACAGTCCAGCTTTCCCAGGCGGTCCAGTTCTGCGATGGCAATGTGGGCGGGGTTGGGGCTGGCTTCAATTGCGAAGGTCTCTTTAATCATTTCCCAGTGTTTTATCCTGGCGCTATCTGAACTGATGAAACGTTGATAGGTGAAATCCTCGGGATCGTACCGGCTCCAGATGCCGCCGGGACCGCGAAAGTCGGGTATACCCGATTCGGTACTGATGCCCGCTCCCGTGAAAACAACGACGCGGTGCGACCTCTTTATCAGCCCTGCCGCTCTTTCTATGCCGGTTTCTAAGTCCAAATCAGATCCCTAATTGCTTACGCTGCTGAATAAACGTCTTTCAAGTTTCAAAGCGTCCTCCAGGGGCAATTCCATGCCCCTGTAAACGGCTGATTTTAATGAACGAACTGTCCTTGAATCCCTGGAAATAATATTTTCGGACAGGGTCTCGGCTGCCTGTAAAAGTTCATCGCGGGCTACCACCTTATTGACCAGGCCGAGCTTTAAAGCCTCTTGTGCATCCAGGAATTCACCGTTCAATAACATGTACAGGGCGGGAGACCGTCCGATGGTACGTGGAAGGGTCTGGGTGGCTCCGGCCGCGGGTATGATACCGAGGGCAACTTCCGGCAGCCCGAAGCGGGCATCGCTGGATGCGATACGGAAATCGCAGGTCAGGGCTATCTCTATACCTGAGCCGAGGACAAAACCGTGCATAGCCGCTATCACAGGCTGCGGTATTGAAAGGAGTATTCCCCAGAGGTCCCTCTCCCATCTGACCTGCCTGGCTATAATCGGTGAGGGTGCTGTCAGGAATTCCGTCAGGTCTGCTCCGGCGCAAAAAGCCTTTTCCCCCGCCCCTTTAATTATTACCACCTTTACTTCTTCATCCTCCGTAACAGCCCTTGCTGCCTGGTAGAGTTCGTCTCTCATTTTCATGTTGTAAACGTTCAGGAACCCGGGACGGTTGAGGGTTATATATGCCCTTCCCCCGGTTTTTTCATAAATAATCGTTTCAAAGGCAGACATTGCTGTTTATGAACCCTTGAAAACTGGAGGCCGTTTCTGGCGAAAAGCCGATATGCCTTCCGTCCTGTCTTCAGTAGTATGCAGAAGGTAATAAAGGTCGCTTTCCAGGCGTAACCCCTGCTCCAGGGTAAGGTCCATTCCTTTTAAGACGGACTCTTTGGCAAACCTTAATGACAACGGGGCCTTTGAGGCCATTTTTTTTGCCATCTCCTCAGCTTCCTCCAGGACGGGTCCTTCTCCTGCTATCCCGTGGATTAATCCCACGGCAAGGGCGGCTGCGGCATCTACTACCTCTCCGGTAAGTAAAAATTCCAGGGCTTTTGACCTGCCCACCACCCGGGGTAAGCGCTGGGTAGCGCCGTCAAAAGGAAACATCTCCGCTCCATGCCCGGGGAATCCGAACTTTGCCCCGGGGGCAGCCAGTCTGATGTCACAGGCCAGGGCTAACTCAAGCCCCTGTCCCAGGGAATCCCCGTTAATGGCAGCAATCACAACCTGGTCCAGGGAGCCGATTGCTGAAGCGGCGGAAAAACTCCGTATAATACCCTCGTAATCCTTCCTCCCTTCATTAATCAATTCGGCAGCGTCGTCCCAGTCGGTGCCGCAGCAAAAAAACTCATTTTCGCCCCCGGTGATAATCACTACGCTTATTTCCGCTGTTTGTTTTAGTTCAGCGCAGGCGTCCCGCACCTCCATTGCCATCCGGGCGTTTACCGTGTTCCGGGATTCCGGCCTTCTGAGTGTGATAATAGCGGTGCGGTCTTTTTTAGCGAAGCCAATGTCCGTATAATTCATTGCAAGGAAATACTATCCAACTTGCCCTTCCGTGTCAAGGTTAATCTAACTGAGCTTCCCGCGACACTAAAACCAGCGTCTATAAATTCCCCCTTAGTCCCCCTTTTCCAATGGGGGAGATAAAGAGGGATTTTCCTCGTTTCGCGGGAAGCTCTTGCAAAGAGAGGTTGACAGGACCGGTTGATGTGTTCAATAATCAATGCTGTCCCTCCGCCGGTTTGCCGGCAAAAATATTGATGAAAATACTATAATTAATAAGGTATGGGCACGGCCCTTCTTTGAATGGAAGGGCGCCTCTACCATGGCGCACAGGCAGGGACGCCTATGCTACCCATGTGGGAAAAAACAGCGGGAAACGGTTTGGCCGTAGCTGCCGCGGCTGGTGGAAGATGTCACGTAAAAACGCGCCTGGCCGCCCAATTGCAGGTCGTTGATATAATAGACGTTTGAAGCCCACCCAGGAGGGCGGGCCTCCGTGCCCGTCCACCCGGGGCGAGAAAACAACTAATCCTCGAAGGGGATGTAATCTGGTAACCGGCTTATGCAATATATTCATACATCATCGGTGTCTCTCGCAGGAGACATGATAATATTGATGGAATCGGAGAATGGAAATAGGTCTGGTCTTTCTCTTTAACGGATATTCCGGGCTGTTAATTACATAACTGAAGAAGCAGGGTTTTAAAACATTTACATTGAGTGTAGAGAATTTTTAATAAATATAAAGGAAACAGGAGAGGATAATGCAACAGTTAAAATGTGATGTACTGGTAATCGGGGCGGGCCTGGCGGGTTGCTGGGCAGCCATCCGGGCCAGGGAGATTGCCCAGAAAGTCATCCTGGTAGATATTGCCAAAGTCGCCAAAAGCGGAAAAAGCAGTTTTTCAGGCGCAGGAATCCTCTGCCCCCAGGAATCCGATGACCTGGATATGTGGCAGAAAGAGATAGTGGAAAAGGGGCAGTATTTCAGCGACCAGGACTGTGTCCGCGCCATGCTGGAGGAGCAGCCAAAAAGGCTGGACGAGATGGGGCAGTGGGGTATGAAGTTTGAGTACGATAAAAACGGAAAGGTTTTTCGCCACGTGGGGCTGAACCACGTCAATACCAGGATTATAACCGTTGACAGCCTTGAGATGATGGACGCTTTGCGCAAGAGGATGACCGGACTGGGAGTCACTTTTCTTGAAAGGGTCATGGTAACCGACCTTCTGACTTCAGATGGCGCTTCCCCCACCCAGGGATACGTGGTTGGGGCGACAGGATTTAACATAAGGTCCGGTGAGACTTTTGCCATCAATGCCGGGGCAACAATAATTGCCACCGGCGGCACCGGATTTTTTGGGTCCATGGGTGAGGGTATAATCCAGGCTTACAGGGCGGGGGCTGAGCTCACGGGAATGGAGTTCACACGCGCCTTTGACGAAATGGGCTTTAACGACAGGTACATCGGTGTCCACCTCAACACTTATCAACGTCTCGGGATGAAACTGGTGAACGCGGCCGGGGAAAGGTTTATGGAGAGATATTTACCCTCTTTGAAAGAGCGGGGAAGGCGCGAAGACCTCGGGCTTGCCATAGTATCGGAAGGCATGCAAGGCAGGGCGCCTATTTACATGGACTTGAGGCACTTTGATGAAGAAAGTATGAACAAGCTGCACACCCTGCCCAGTATCTCGAGGGTAGTCGCTTCTCTTGAAGACGAGGGAATCGATTTCAGGAACCAGCTTGTAAAATACGTGGTCACCTCAGGTTATCTCTGGAGCAGGGCCGGAGGGATACGGAACAATGTGTACGGGGAAACAAACCTCCCCGGGCTTTTTGTGGCGGGGGAAGCCGGCGGATATCCCACTCACGGGACTTATTCCGTCGGCGGAGTAAACCTGGCCAGTTGCTGCGTCGGCGGCTACAGGGCAGGTGAGTATGCCGCCAGGTTTGCCGGCGAGTCCGGCACAAAACCTTTAGTATCCGAGCAGGTTAAAAGCATGGAGGCCCGGGCGCTGCAACCTCTGAAAGCGGCGACGGGCATATCCCCGGCAAACCTGGCGGATGAAATAGCTACATTTATCAGTCCGGCAAGAATCGCGGTGTTCCAGGATGGAAGTACCATACGTAAGGTGCTTGACCGAGCGGAAGACTGGCAGGCCAAAGCCGGCCAGCTCAAGGTCGAGGACTACCACGGCCTGGTGAAAGCCAACAGGTTATCCAGTTATGTGCAGGGAGCGGAAATTGTCTACAACGGCCACCTCGAAAGAGAGGAGACCAGGAGTGTCAATATCAGGATTGATTTTCCGTTCACAGACAACGTTAACTGGCTGAAGTGGATAGTCCAGTGGAAAGACAGGTCGGGTAAGCTTGCCATGAAAAAAGTGCCGGTTCCTCTGTACAGGTACCCTGTGAAGCCAAAAGAGTACACAAAGATTCCGGTAAATCTACATTACTCGAAACCTGAAGGAGAGTAAAGATTATTATGGGTATAAAGAGTTTTGATCAGAACCTGTGCATAAACGGATGTAGAATATGCATTGACGACTGCCCCACAGATGTTTTTGCCCCTGAACCGGCCACTGGCAAGGCTAAAGCGGCCTATCCGGAAGATTGCTGGGAGTGCCTGCTTTGCGAAGAGGAATGCCCCGGCAAGGCAATTAAGATTTCCCTGGCGGCGGTCAGGAAGCTGTACTACCCTTTTTAAGGGGTGTCAAACCCTCAGTTTTCTCACCGAAGATGAGGCTATAACAACAAATAGGGCAAAGGCGCTTACGATGCTCCCGCCGATGGTTATCGCCAGGGGAACGCTGGAATACTCTCCGATGGTCCCGCTGAGAAGGCTGCCAAGGGGCTGGAGACTGTACACCAGGGAATAAATCCCCATAACCCTCCCCCTCAATTCATCGGCAACCAGTGTCTGCAGCATCGTTTGTACCGTTACCATGTAAATGTAACTTGATGCCGCAGTGAATACCAGGAGCACCAGGGAGAGAGAATATATTTTTGATGTGGCGAAAAGTATCAGGAAAACACCGAAAAGAAAAGAACAGGTTAAAACAAGCCAGCCCTTGCGTTTTAGTTTACCCAGGGAAGCGGCGGTAAAAACCCCTGTAAACGATCCCACTCCTATAGCCGACATTAGAAAACCCAGTCCCTCCGGTCCGACTTTGAGAATGTCGCTGGCGAAAACGGGCATCAGATATACATAAGACATTCCGAAAACGCTGTTAAGCAAAGTTATTCCAACCATCGTGGAAAATATGGGGGATTTTACGACATAATCGATCCCTTCCCTCAGGCTGTTCCATAATCCAAGTTTGGGACCGCCAACGTTGTTCGGAATTTTTATCTTGTATATCGCCAGGACCATACCGATATAAGCAAAGGCTGTGAAAAAGAAACAGAGTTCTGCTCCGCCCAACCGGAGCAGGAAGGCAGCAAAAACCGGGCCGACTATTCGCATTGACTGCCATATCAATGAAGTCATGGCAATGGCGCTCATCAGGTCCTTCCTGTCGCCAAGCAAATGGGGCACGATGGCCGCCCGGGTCGGTGAATCGAAAGCCGATACCGAGCCGATAAGAAAGGCAATGATTAAAATGTGCCAGATGTTTACCATGCCTGTTACCACCAGGATAGCCAGAAACAGGTTCAACACACCCGTGCTGAACTGGGTAATCATCACCAGGCGGCGCCTGTCAATCCTGTCTGCCACCACCCCGCCGAATAAGGTAAAACCCAGGCTTCCTACTGCGGTAGCCCCGCCGACAAACCCGAGGTAAAGGGGCGACCTTGTCAGCTCATAAGCCAGCCAGAGCTGGGCAAACAGCATTATGTTGCTGCCTGTGACCGTCGCAATCATGCCCGCCCAGTAAAGACGGTAGTTAGGGTACCGGAAAGCGCTGAACATCGGGATTTGCCTTAATTTTGAAAGAGGGGAAAGCATATTCAATACCCCGGTATTTTTTACGTTAGAGTGACTGCTATTTTGGGAAAAAGCCTAACATTATATCGCAAAACACAAAAAGGAAAAGTTCCTCCGAAACTTATAAAAGTGCTTTCAAATCCCTCTCAATCTCCCTTTACGACAGGGAGAGGCTTGATTTCCCCCTTTATAAAAGGGGGATTAAGGGGGATTTTGTGGCGTTTCGCGGGAGCCTGAGGAAACCGGTATTTGTCGTTAACAAAATTATTTGTTAAAATCCAGCGCATAGCATGAAATGGGACCTGATGAGATTATCTCCGATGCAGGCTGTTCGTTGCATTTTTCAAACGGCAGATTGCTCTTGCAATTTTGTTTTGAAAGGCTTATCCTTACTGGCACATTTTCAGTTGAATGAAGGGGCAAATGCTCCGTATATGTTAAAGAGGAGTTGCTAAATGTCCAGAGCAGAAGATATGGGAACGTATATTGAGACCGATGTCCTTGTCATCGGCGGCGGCTTTGCCGGTATCTGGGCTGCTATCAGGGCGAAGGACTTTGCCGGCAGAGTGCTCCTGGTGGACAAGGCCAAAGTGGCCCGCAGCGGCTGCAGCACCTTTGCCGCGGGCATTCAGTTTTGCCCGACGCCTGAAGACGATTTCGACGTTTGGAAGAGAGAAATCGTGGAATCCGGTGACTATTTTCCGGACCAGGACTGGGTCGATGTGTTTTTGAAGAACCAGATGGAAAGAATAATGGACTATGAGAAATGGGGCGCTCCCCTTGAGAAGGATGAAAAAGGTAAAATCGCCCGCATAGTTGGCAGGGGACACAAAAATACCCGGCTTTTCCAGTTTCACGGTCCAAAACTCATGGACTTACTAAGGAAGAAAGCCATCGTTAAAGGGGTTAACCTCCTGGAAAGGGTGATGGTGTCTGAACTCCTGACATCCGACGGCCAGCACCCCACGGAGGGCCGGGTAACCGGCGCCGTAGGTTTCAATACCCAGACAGGTGAATTCTTTATTATTAAAGCCGGGGTTACCGTGATGGCAGCCGGGCCTCCCTGCGGTAAACGGGGCAATGTCGTGGACAACGATACCGGCGACGGCCTGGCAGCATCTTTCCGAGCGGGGGCCGAGCTGGTCAACATGGAATTTCTTACAGCCGGCAACATCACTGTCTGGCAGCGCAAAGGGGAGGCTGCGGGAATCAACATGCTCCAGGGCCATGGGGCCTTCTTCGTCAATGCCCTCGGGGAGCGCCTGATGGAAAAATACGACCCGGTTTTAATGGAACGCTCCCTGCTTTACAGGATATGCATGGGTTTTGCCAAAGAGTCCATGGAAGGACGGGGACCGATATACGTGGACATGAGGCACCTGCCGGCTGAAACCTTCGCCAAGTTTCGCCGTGTCCTTCCCCGGACCATGATGTTTTGGGATGAACTCGGTGTGGACGTGACCCGGGAAAAAATTGAATGCACCCCTCACTGGGGTGTGACCAATTCCTCGGGGCAGGGGGGAATAAAAGTTAATTTGTCCTGCCAGACAAACCTGCCCGGTCTTTATGCCGCGGGAGGCGTGACCAGGGTACCCATCCAGGGAATATACGCATTGGGGGGAATCGCCACCGCTTCCTGTAATGTCCTCGGTTACATCGCGGGGGAAAACGCCGCCGGGGATACCGGGGCAGCAAAAGAGGGAGAACTGGATTTAAAACAGGTAGCCAGCCTCAGGTCAGCTATATTTGAGCCGGAGAAACGAAAAGAAGGCCCTTCCCCCGCAAGCTTTTTTGAGCGGTTGGACAGGGAAACGGTTCCCGCGCCTTTCAGCATGTTCAAGAGCCAGGGAAGAATAATAAAAG
>JAUYHV010000326.1 GCA_030689845.1 Dehalococcoidia bacterium | reverse complement strand
ATGAAAGTGGCCACCTGTCCCCTTGCTCTTGTCACCGCCTCTTTGGCACGCTGCCCGTAGGTATAGCTGGAAGAAGGGTTGCCGAAGTGCTCTACCAGGTAAGGGAGTATGGCATCCCGGACAGCGGGGTCAACGGCGGTAGTGGCATTGTAATCAAGGTAGACCGGCTTCTCTCCCTGTTTCATTGATGACACCACTCTATGAATGTTCTCCTGCTTCCGCTATGAACGTGCCATGCCATGTATGGTACCACACATCTCCCGAATAGCCGTTAACACTCAGCATGCCGTAATGCTTGCCTTCCAGCTTGGTCATTATGGTGTAATAGCCATAGTAGGCGACAATTTCATCAGCCTCGGTTCCAGGGTAAACCACGTCCAGAAATTCCTGGGCTATTTTCATGGCCTGCTGCTGGATGACCGGCATCTGAGCCTGCTGATTGCTGCCCATCATACCCGGGACCATCATGCCGTACTTCCCGTTCCACGTCATGCTCTGCGGCTCAGACTGATAGCTGCCGGAATACCTGTCGATGATTATCTCAATGCCTCCTCTGCCGGAGCTCTTCTCCGACAGTGAAAGATAGAAGTTGTGGGAGTACTCCTCAAACTCGTCGATTACTAACTCTGTATTGTTCAGAGATGCCAGATATTTATCGGCTATGGCCTCAGCATTATCATGAGAGAGCGCCGTGGGAACTCCAGGGTAGTATCCCATCGTGCCCCCCATCATGGGCATGCCTCCCATCATACCGGACCCCATCATACCACCTGGTCCCATCATTCCTGTCCCCATTCCACCACCTGAACCATAAGGATAGGGTTGCCCTTGCCGTGGTTGCTGTCCCTGTACTGATGGCCCCATCATACCGCCGCCTCCCTGGCTGCCCATCATGCCACCACCACCTCCTGATGATCCAGGTCCCCGGAATGGCGTGCAAGCCGTCAGCCCCAACAAGACTGCCAGCGCCACGGAAACGAGCGCCAAAGTTAATTTCTTCATGTTACACCCCCGCAAAGAATCATATCTTTTTTAAATAATGTCTTTCTTCTTCGCTTCATACTCTGCTTTGTCTATCTCACCCCGGGCATATCTTCTCTTCAGGACCTCCAGTGCGGATTCTACTGACCGCGATGTAATGTCAGATTCCCCCGGCCTGCGGACAGCGGCCACCACTGCCCAGATGATACCCGCGATAATAACTATCCACAAAATAGGCATAAAAAACATAGCGCCATAACCTCCCATCATACCGGGACCCATCATCTCGTAGCCAAAACCCTGCCCCCCATATATCAGTCCCAACACCAGGGGTAATATGAAAAAGATACCGACAACTATACTTCCGATAATGATGATTGTTTTTACATTTTTATCCATAAAGTACCTCATGTTAGTGTTTACTAAAATTGCCATCTCAGCGATAGCTGTTTGTCTTAACCCAGGGTAACCACTTTGTCTGAACCGGCAATAATTTCTACCAGTTGCGACATGGTGGAGATGGGGCAAACACCAGCCTCCTGGTGCCTTATCTCAAGGCAAGTACCGCAGGCAAACAAATTACCACCGCTGCTGATAAATTTTTTCAAGACTTCAGGGACATTGAAACTTTCGTTTTTGATCTTCTCAAGCTCGACTCCGGGGCCCAAAAGGAACAAATTGACCTCATGGCCACCAGCTATCGCCTCGTTACCCAGGCGTAAAGCGTTCCAAGCCGTTTCCGGGTGGGGGGTATTCAGGATGATGCCAAGTTTCATTGTTTAACCTCCAATGCTGTACTCAAGCGGACCTTTTCCGTGAGAGCAAAGACAGCGGGGCATCTTTCAAAGGCAAGTTTTTCCACCTCCTCCAGTTGCTCCCTGGCAGCATCGCTCTCAACATGCAGTATGATGCGTATTTCCTCCATTACCGGCTCCTTCGATAAACCAAAAACACGTGAGTAGTTGAGATTGCCCTCCAGATTCGCGGTGAGCTTTTTTAGTCCTATGCCCATCATACTGGCCATGGCCGCGAAAGTAGACGTGTAGCACGAGACCAGACCGAAGAAGCAGTAGTGCATGGGACCGGGTCTGGTACCGCTTCCACCCATGTTCCTGGGCTGGTCTGATTCCATAATAATTTTACCACCCTCAAAGTTTACCTCTGCCCGAAACTGGGGGCCGCCTTCCTTTAGTAGCCACTCGCCTTCAATTTTCTGTTGCCGCCTGGCTTTGGATTTATCGCTCTCTGCCTCCCTGGAGACCTCCTCCAGCATGCCTATATTCACATTATTCAGTCTTTTCACCATTAAACCTCTTGGACAATTTTATTTGCCCTTAATGAGGGCTGCGTCCTTTCTAATTTGCTCAAAAAGTATTTCCCGCAGTAAATCAAAAGCCTCAGGAAGGCGGGGGTTGGCTATCCGATAGAAGACTATATTGCCCTCCTTCCTTGAGATTAGTATGTGACGCTCTCTCATCATAGCCAGGTGCTGGGACAGGTTGCCCATGGACAGCCCCAGCTTCCTCGCCATTTCACCCACGCTCATTTCTCCATCCCTGAGAATGTTTATTAACTCCAGCCTCTTGGGATGGGAAAAGACCTTACACATCTCTGCGTGGTAGTAATAAATTTGATCTTGCAAAAATTGCCTCCTGCCGGGTATATCAAGTAATTAAGAATATACTAAATTAATATTAATATATAATACCAGGTCAATTTATTTTTGTCAATAACACGCATAACAATCCATTTAATTCCCGGGTTAACCCCATCAAAGAATATCCGGTGAACTATAATGAAAGACAGGCATTAAAGATAAAGGGGACTTTCCAATCAGGAGGGGAATTCGGCCACTCCGGGGCTTTTAACTATCAGTTGGTACCACAGGGAGTTGAGCTGCTTTCCTGGTCTCCCCGGTTACCAAACTCCGGGTACAAGACGGGATTTTGTCTTTAAAGTATATTCTTTATAATCTCCAAGGTTTGACAGCAGTACCTTTTCCTCCCCTTTTATGCGGGCGACCAGTAGTGGGATTAATGTCGCCACGGGTAAAACTGCCCAGAACGAGCCGAGAGCCAGAGGAAAGAACCCGTAGATGACCAATACGGCCAGGTACATCGGATGTCTTACCAGGGAATAAGGGCCTGTAGTAACTACTTTCTGGCCCTTCTCCACTTCGATTATCCTGGAGGCGTAGCTGTTTGTTTTCAGTACCAGGGCAAATAACCAGTAACCAGCCAGGATGAACAGCTGGGAAATAATCGTTAAAGGCACAGGAACCGACGACCAGCCGAACCTGTGGTCGAATCCGGGAATTATAAAAACAAGAAAAAGAGAAAGCGACGAGAGGATAATCACAACTTTTTGGGTTCGTTGAGTTTCCTTTGTCCTCATCCTGCGCTCAAGGAGACCGGGGTCCCGTTTATATAAATATACAACCAGGAAGAGCACCGGTACCGTAAGCATGATAATTGAAACCCAGGCTTCCCAGTACCTGAGAGTTCCGGCAGGTAAAAATAATATAAGCCCGAGAAAGGCGTAAAAGGAAGCAAAACGGAAGAGTAGTGCCGTTACCAGCTTTCTGGGGGTTAAAGGCGTTGCATTTGTCTTCACAGGTATATCACCGCCTCCATGGCATGTTTACTGCCGTATCAATGGGGTACAGGGCATATATTCGTTACTGCCTGACCTTCATGTAACGCCGCGGTTTAAAAGATAATCCGGCTGTCCAGGTTGAATATCTGGCCGGAAATGTTTTTCATGCGGGACAGGTACACGAAAAAATCCCCCACTTCAGATGCTTCGCTGACCCGGCCCAGGGTGTTTTCCTTTATGATGTAATCTTCGGGTTTATCTTCCGGCCTGTGCATGACCCGTCCGGGATTAACCACGTTCACCTTTATGTTATAACCGCCAAGTTCCAGGGCTGCCGACCGCATTAACCCGTAGAGGCCGGATTTCGCCGCGGCATAACTGGAAGCCCCGACCCGACCCTTGTTCGCGGTACCGGAACCCATAATAATAATTTGACCGTCTTTTTGCTGTATCATCGGCCCGGCAGCAGCTTTGATGCAGTGGAAATTTCCCTTGAGGTTCGTTTCCATTACCAGGTCCCAGTCTTCGTCAGTATGTTCCAGCAAAAGTTTGTCTTTGCCTTCCTTGCTCAGCCTGCCGAGGCTCTGGCCGCCTACGCTGGCGATAACATCCAGCCTGCCCCACTTTTTAACCGTTTCT
>JAUYHV010000042.1 GCA_030689845.1 Dehalococcoidia bacterium | reverse complement strand
AGAGCTTTTTCTACCAGCCGCTCCTCGACCCCGGACACCAGTTTTACGGAGCCGATCTCTGTCGGCAGGACAAAACGGTTGGCGCCGCCGGTAAATTTCTTGTCACGGCTGAGGTAACTGAAAACCTCGGACACCGGGAATTTTTTCGAGACAACGGGCAGCCCGATATTTTTCAGCAGATTTTTAACTCTGCCGGCGCTTTCCCGGTCCAGGAGGCCCAGTTCCCGGGCAATGACATTCTCAGCCACCATGCCTATGGATACTGCCTCACCGTGGCTGTAGCCATAGGAAGAGGCGGCTTCGATGGCGTGACCAATGGTATGACCGTAATTCAAGGCTGCCCTGATGCCCTTCCGGTCAAGGACATCTTCCTGGACTACGCCGGCCTTAATTTGTAAACATATCCCGACCGTGTGAAAGGTCGCCTCCGGGTCGAGGCCAAGTAATTTTTCATAGTTATCCTCGCAGTAGCGGAAAAGAGTACTATCTTTTATAACCCCGTATTTAACGACTTCAGCCAGGCCGGTCCTTACTTCCTTTGTCTCCAGGGTTTTAAGCAGGCTTAAATCAATAAACACCAGCCCTGGCTGGTAAAAACTGCCTACGATGTTTTTAGCGCCGGCGAAGTCAACGCCAACCTTTCCCCCGAGGGAGCTGTCGACCGCAGCCAGGAGGGAAGTGGGCACCTGGATATAGTTGCATCCCCGGGTATAAGTGGCGGCAACGAATCCGCCCAGGTCTCCTACCACACCGCCTCCCAGGTTCAGCATAAGCGCTTTTTCCGGTTTACCGCGGCTGAACCTGTGGACCTCCCCCAGGATATTGAGGTACTCTTCCATGGACTTGCTTTTTTCACCCTCCGGGACCTGCACCACCGTAACATCCTTGAATCCGTCGGTTTGAAGGGTTTCTTTGAGCCTTACTGCATGGAGAGGCCCTACCCTGGTGTCGGTGAGGACAAAAACATTGTCGTTTTTTACAACCTGGCGGATGTGCCGGCCGAGCCGGCTTAAATTGTTGTAACCTACGACGACGTTATAGCTCTGGGTATCCAGGGTTACTTTGATAGTTTTTTCAGGTGCGGTCGTGTCCCACGAAGGCGCTGTCATATAGAGTTCATTCCTATGAAAAATTGCTGTAGCTGTAATGCCCATTGTAATAGACGGGCGGAAATAAGGCAAGGCAGGATGGGATTTTGTGGTTAATTTTTGAAAAGTGAACGCCTCTGGCCGTGGTACATTCCTCCTAAAAAGGAGCTAAAAAGGAGAATAAACAGACCGCCGCAAATTATCACCCCTGAGCTACAAACTGTCACCCTGAGCCTGTCGAAGGGTCTGGTAACAATCCCCCATGCCCGCTTTACAGCGGACACCATGAAGTATGAAAATGAACTCACATCTGTCATTCCCGCGCAGGCGGGAATCCAGGAATCCCCGTATTATAAAGACCTCTCCTGGATTCCGGCTCGGAGGCCGGAATGGCAGTTTAAAAAGGCTATTTTCCAGGCAATGACAGGGGGCTCACAGGAGCGTTTCATATCCGGCTCCATCCCTTCAGATTTCCGGGGAAGGAATACCCTGCAAATCTGCTTGGGCGATACCCGCATGGCTAACGGTTATCTGGCAACCAAGAAAGAAAAAAA
>JAUYHV010000324.1 GCA_030689845.1 Dehalococcoidia bacterium | reverse complement strand
CACTCGAAATACGAAACAATCACACCCCCCGCATTTGCAAGGATGTCCGGTACGATCTTTATTTTCCTGCGGGAGAGTATTTCATCCGCCTCCGGGGTTGTCGGGCCATTTGCACCCTCGACGATTAGTTTTGCCTTTATTTTAGCGGCGTTCTTCTTTGTTATCTGGCCTCCCATTGCTGCGGGAATCAGCACGTCACAGGGTAGTTCCAGTAATTCAGCGTTTGTAATGTTTTCTGCATGGGGGAAAGAACTGAACCCCCCGGTCTTCCTGTAATGCTCTGTAATAGCGTTATGAGACAATCCCCGGGGGTTGTATATTCCACCGGTTGAACTGCTGACGGCTACTATCTTACACCCCATTTCTTCTAAAAATTTTCCAGCGGCAGACCCGACGTTGCCATATCCCTGTATGACTACGTTAAGGCCCTTTAGTGTTTTTTTGTTTTGACGCACCGCGCTTGCGGCAATATAGGCAACGCCAAGCCCCGTTGCATCTGCCCTGCCCAGAGAACCGCCAATATTCAGGGGTTTTCCCGTGACGATGCCGGGAGAACAAAAGCCTTTATTCATGCTGTAGGTGTCCATGATCCATGCCATGGTTTGCTCATTTGTATTGACGTCCGGCGCGAGAATATCAATGTCCGGCCCTATAATCGGCTGAATAGCATACGTATAGCGCCGGGTAATCCTTTCAAGTTCACCACGTGAGAGTTTTTTGGGGTCGCAAACGACGCCTCCTTTTGCTCCGCCAAAAGGAATATCTACCAGGGAACACTTCCAGGTCATTTCCATTGCCAGCGCCTTTAAATCGTCTAAAGTAAGGTCCGGATGATACCTTATGCCTCCCTTATAAGGCCCTTTGGCAGAACAGTGCTGAACCCGGAACCCTTCAAACGAGGCTGTTGATCCGTTATCCATCCGAACGGGAACAGAGACGGTAAGGATTCGGGAAAAGTGTTTCAATATCTGATGAATATCCTCCCGGAGGTTCATCAGCTTTGAGACATTATTGAATTGTGTTAGCGCCGTTTGCCACTGGCTATTCTCTTCCATCTTTTCCGGCATTTTGGACTCTCTTCATTAAGGGACTTGGAATTTTCCAGTAATTTCGTAACACTGGGAGCATTCCCGATTTTTTGTAA
>JAUYHV010000318.1 GCA_030689845.1 Dehalococcoidia bacterium | reverse complement strand
AGTGTCTCATAAATGGCCTTACAATCTTTGTCATTCCGGGCTTGACCCGGAATCCAGTCTGTTGCTCTGGATTCCCGCTTTCGCGGGAATGACACCAATGGCACCGCAAATTGTAAAGAGATATTAGAGACACTACACTAGCGGCTACGATGAACTGTTTTTTATGATATAATAACTTTGTCAATTTAATTTTGAGCAGGCCATGTTAAAAAAGAAAAAGTTCCTCATAAGCGGTTTAATAGTATTCCTTGCCATTGCTTACCTTGGATTCGTAGGTTTCAGGAGTTCCGCTACCTTCTACTATACGGTCAGCGAACTCCAGGCAAAAGGGGATTCGGTAAAAGGGCAAAACCTCAGGGTTAACGGTCTGGTTGCCCCCGGCTCGGTACAGACTGAGGAAGGCGGGTTTGTCCTGAAATTCACCGTCACCGAGGGTGGGAAAGACATCCCTGTTTTTTACCGGGGAACTGTACCGGACACCTTCAAGGCAGGTAACGAAGTAGTAGCAGAGGGCCATATAGATTCAGCGGGTATTTTCCAGGCTAACACCATCATGCCTAAATGTCCGTCGAAATATGTGCCTGAATAAAATAAAATTCAATACGGTAATTCATGACGGACATCGGTAATACCTCTTTACTCCTGGCATTAGCCGCTGCCATTTATTCTGCGGTCGCATATATAACCGGCACCCGGAAAAGAAACCCGGGAGTTGTCGCCAGCGCAAGACGGAGTCTCATCGCCGTTTTCGGGCTTGTCTCCCTGGCCGAACTCGTTCTCCTTTTTGCACTCCTGACCCATAACTTCCGGATCGAATACGTAGCCAGTTATACCAACCGCGATCTCTCCCCCGCATATTTAATCAGCGCCCTGTGGGCAGGCAACGCCGGTTCCCTCCTTTTCTGGGCATGGCTGCTCTCCCTGTTCAGTCTCATCACTGTCCTGCAAAAACGGGATATCGGCAGGGAACTGGTACCCTACGCCGCCTCCGTTGCCATGATTACCCAGGTATTCTTCATTTTCGTTATCCTCGCGGTATCAAACCCCTTCGACACCCTTACTTTCACACCCGCGGACGGAAGGGGCCTCAATCCCCTTCTGGAAAATCCGGGCATGATAATACACCCCCCTTCCCTGCTGGCGGGTTACGTGGCGTTGACCATCCCCTTCGCCTTCGCCATTGCGGCCCTGGTAACCGGGAGGCTTGGTGATGAGTGGATTTTAACCGTCCGGCGGTGGACTCTCATGGCATGGCTGCTGCTGGGTGTCGGAAATATCCTGGGGGCCTGGTGGGCCTATGTTGAACTCGGATGGGGCGGGTACTGGGCATGGGACCCTGTAGAAAACGCAGGCCTGTTGCCCTGGCTGGTTGCAACGGCATTCCTCCACTCCATGATGATGCAGAGAAGAAGGGGCATGCTTAAAGTCTGGAACATGCTGCTGGTAATTTTATCTTTCACTCTGGCATTATTCGGAACGTTCATTACCAGGAGCGGCATTATTTCCTCCGTCCACACTTTTGCCGAGTCCAGGTTGGGACCATTTTTCCTGGTTTTCATAAGCATCAGCCTTATAGGTTCCCTCATTCTGCTGTATTATCGAAGCGAGGAACTCAAGGGTGAGGCCGAGATGGAGTCCCTGGTTTCCAGGGAGAGCACCTTTCTATTCAATAACCTCCTCCTCGTGGGAGCCGCCTTTGCCATATTCCTGGGGACCGTATTCCCCATGATTTCCGAAGCCGTGCGCGGCGTTAAAATCAGCGTAGGGTCTCCCTTCTTTAACCAGGTGAACGGCCCCATTTTCCTGGCCATTCTCATCCTTACGGGAATCTGCTCCCTTATCGGCTGGAGGCGGGCTTCACTCAGAAACCTGGTGCGGCATTTCCTCTTGCCGGTTGTTCTATCCGTTTTGCTGGCCGTCGTCCTGTATATTACAGGAGTCCGTGAAGGTATTGCCCTTGTAGCTTTCCCTGTTTGTTTTTTCGTACTTTTCACCATAATATACGAATGGATCAGGGGGATAAGGGCCCGCCACCGCATGAAGGGGGAAAATTACGCCAGGGCTTTCTGGAACCTGGTGGCGGCAAACAGGCCCCGTTATGGAGGGTATATTGTTCACATTTCGATAATCCTGATAAGCATCGGCGTTATCGGCTCCTCAATTTATGATTCGGAGAAGGAAGCCAGCCTTTTGCCCGGCGACTCTGTGAACATAAAAAACTATACGCTGACGTTTGAAAATATGGACCATTTTCAGACGGCAAGCAAGATGGTAGTTTCGGCTACCTTATCAGTTCAAAACCGGGGGAAATCCATCGGCACGGTGGTCCCGGAAAAATACTTCCACAACACGTATGAGCAGCCTGTAACTGAGGTGGCGATTCGCAGCACCCCGTTAGAGGACCTTTATGTAATATTGATAGGGTGGGACCAAAATGGCGCCACCTCGTTTAAAGTCTTAATAAACCCGCTGGTCAGCTGGATATGGATCGGAGGCTGGGTCTTCATACTCGGAGGCCTGATAGCTTTCTGGCCGGAACGGCGGAAATCAGCGGGACGCGGCGAACCCGTCAAGGAGTAAACAGTTATGGGACTAAAAACAAAGCTTAACATCATTCTTCTCGCCATATTTTTTCTTCTTCCAGGGAAGGCTTATGCGGCTTCGGTCAGCGATATAGCCAAGCAACTGGTGTGCCAGTGCGGCTGTAATATGATACTGCTGAACTGCAGCCACGGAGAGTGCGGGTCCCGGACGGAGATGAATGCCATTATCCAGCAAAAGCTATCCCAGGGAGAATCAGAAACATCCATTGTGCAGTCATTTGTATCCCGGTACGGTGAGCAGGTCCTTGCTTCCCCACCCAAAAGAGGCTTTAACCTCACCGCCTGGATAACTCCCTTTGCTGCCATAATCTTCGGAGCCGGGGGAATCTACCTTGCCCTGATGGCATGGGTGAAACGGGGCAGGCAGGTTCCGGCACCGGTGGAAACCCGGTCGGAGGAAATGGATGACGAGTACCGGCGAAGAGTTGATAGAGAATTGCAGCGCTTCAGCGAAAAAGGTTTCAGATGACCGTATTCATTTCGTTACTTTTAACCGTTGCCACATTTGCCTTCGTGGGATACCCCCTTTTTAAGCATAAAACATGGAAGGTCGAAGCGGACGGGGACGAAAAACTGGGGGGACTTTATTCCAGGCGGGATACGGCATATTCCATGCTCAAAGAACTTGAGTTCGATTCCCAGTCCGGGCTTTTGTCCGATGAGGACTACCGTGAGCTGGAAGCGCGGTATAAGAAAAAAGCTGTTTCCATCCTCAGGGAAATCGACAGTGTTGGCCAAAGTCCTGAACCTGACGATGACATAGAAAAGCAGGTCAGGTCAATCCGGCAGAGCAAGGGGCTGTTCTGCCACGAGTGCGGGACCAAACACGGTGAAGGTGACAGGTTCTGTCCCCAGTGCGGCGCAACTCTGAAATAACAGGAGGCTTATGCTCAAAAGCATCAGTTTATGCCTCATTATTCTATTCCTTGCCACAACATTTCCTGCCCTGGCAGCAGAACAGGGCCCCGGGACTATCGAAGGGCGTCTGGTTAACGAAACCAGGGACGGAAGCAGCGTAGCCGGCCAGGAAATCATCCTCAAAGTCTTTGTAAACGACAACGAAACGGACCAGTTGTCTACCCCGAGCGACGGCGAGGGGTATTTTATTTTTCAAAACCTCGCCACAGACCCCTCTTTCAGCTACCAGGTAACGGTTAATTTCCAATCTGCGGACTACACCAGCGAAAAGCTTACCTTTCGGGAAGGTGAAATCAGCAAATTTGTCGGGACGAATGTTTACGATTCGACAACCGATGTCTCGAAAATCAAAGTTTCCATGGCTCACAGCCTTGTCTATGCTGAAAACGAAAGCCTCGAAGTTTTGGAATTTTATCTAATCGTTAACGAAAGCGACAAAACCTATATTGGGCAGGGGGTTGCTGCCCCCGGAGGCAAAACTGAGACTCTGAAGTTTTCCATGCCGGACGGCGTTACTGCGATGCAGCCAATGAGCGGTTTGAGGGAATCCCGCATTTTTAAAACCGACGCGGGATTTATTGACACTATGCCAGTTTTGCCGGGGCCCATGGAAGTGGTATTCTCTTACGTAATCGAAAACAAATCCCCCAAATATACTTTTTCCCGGGATATCCACTATCCCACTAAAAGTTACCAGTTCCTGGTTCAAAGCAACATATCGAACATTGAAAGCGACGAACTGACGAATGAAGGCATCATGGAGCAACAGGGGAACAGCTTTAAGCGTTTTTCAGCCAAAGACCTGATACCCGGTGAAAAAGTCGTCGCACGCTTTTCCGGGCTGCCCCGCAGCGGCGGTACTAACCGTCTTCAGTGGGTAATATCGACTATGGCAATATTGATAGCAGGGGGTGCAGCCGTTTACCTGTTCAGGAGGCGAAGACCTCAACCGGTGCCTGCGGCGGCGGCCGTCCCCGAACTCGCAGAGGACCGTTTACTGATTGAAATTGCCGGATTAGACGATGACTTCGAAGCCGGGGTAATTCCCGAGGAAATATACAGGAAATTACGCGAAGAGAAAAAGGCCTTGCTTATTAAATTAAGGCAACGGCCGGGAAAAGTTTAGGGACGGGTTAATGGACCAAAAGGACAAGGCTTCCAGGGATTTGGCCATCAAGGCCCGGGACCTCGCCAAACCCTTTGGCAGCTACCTGGCGCTCAATGGGATAGACCTGGACATCCAGCGGGGTGAGTGTGTTACTATTTTTGGCCCGAACGGAGCCGGAAAAACCACCCTCATAAAAGTGCTGGCAACCATCATGAACCCCTCCGCGGGCACAGTCTGGATTGACGGCATAAACCTGAAAGATAATATCGAGGAAGTCCGCCGCCGCATCGGAATAGTTACCCACCAGACCTTCCTCTACAATAACCTTACGACCTATGAAAACCTGGATTTCTACTGCCGTATGTTCGGGGTCCCAAACCGAAAGGAAAGGCTGCTGGAAGTAATAGAAACGGTAGGCATGACATCCCGCCTTCATGACCGGGTCGGCACCCTTTCCCGCGGTATGCAGCAGAGGGTGTCCTTTGCCCGTTCCCAGCTGCACAAACCACCCATCATGCTGCTGGATGAACCTGAAACCGGGTTAGACCAGGACTCCATCAGCATGCTGTGGAAGATGCTGAAAGGAAGCACCGAAGACAGGCGGACTATTGTCCTTACAACCCATAACCTTGAGCAGGGACTGGAATTTGCAGACCGCATCCTTATAATGGACCAAGGTAAGATTGTATACGAGGGATTGAGGCAATCGTTAGACCTGCCGGGTCTGAAAAAAGCCTATAAGAGCAGCACGGGGGCATTACCGTGAATTTCTGGCATACTGTCGCGGCAATTACCTGGAAAGACACTATCTCGGAGATGCGCACAAAAGAGATAGTCTCCTCTGTGCTGGTTTTTACCCTTTTGGTGATAGTAATCTTCAATTTTTCCTTCGGAGCCACACAGCAGACAATGAAAGTAGTTGCGCCGGGTATTCTCTGGGTCACTTTCGCCTTTGCCGGCGTTCTTAGCCTTAACCGCCTCTTTGTTCCTGAAAAAGAGCAGGACTGCCTGGAAGGCTTAATGGTGTGCCCGGTAAGCAGGGAAGCCATATATACGGGCAAGATGCTGGGAAGTTTAATTTTTATGCTGGTCGTAGAAGTGATTGCTTTGCCGATTTTCACCTTACTGTTTAATTTACCTGTCCTGTCGCTCCAGATCGTTACCATCACGGTCCTGGCAACTTTCGGATTCGTGGTGGTGGGTACCCTTTTTTCAGCCGTGGCCATTAACACCAAAGCAAGGGAAATGGTACTGCCAATCCTGTTTTTTCCCATCATTTCCCCGGTAATAATCAGCGCCGTCAAAGCTACTGAAATATCCCTGGCCGGAGGTTCGTGGAGTTCCCTTGTCCCCTGGTTGCCCATGATAGCAGCCTTCGATGCCATCTTTTTTGTTGTATCGTTTTTAATATTTTCTTACGTCATAGAAGAATAGAGGAAACAATGAACACGAACAATATTCTCAGAAACGGACTGCTGATCCTTAGTTTCGTCCTCATGACCGTATCCCTGTACCTGGTATTCGTTTTCGTTCCCACCGAGAGGGAGATGGGTATTGTCCAGCGCATCTTTTACCTGATGGTTCCAACGGGCTGGTTAGCCCTGCTGTCCTTCGTAATAATTTTTATCGGCAGCATACTTTACCTTGTCAAACGAGCCAGAAAGTGGGATATCCTGGCCATGTCCTCGGCAGAAATCGGGATTGTTTTTACTACTCTGGCTCTCATAGTGGGTTCTATCTGGGCCAGGCCTATCTGGGGAGTCTGGTGGACCTGGGAACCCCGCCTGACAGCAACCCTGGTGCTGTGGTTCATATACCTGGCCTACTTCATGGTCAGGTCGCTGGCCACCGACCCGGAGCGGGGCGCCAGGTATTCCGCCATAGTTGGTATCATCGGTCTTGTCGATATCCCTATCATCGCCCTGTCCACGACCCTGTGGAGGGGAATCCATCCCGGACCGGTAATTTTTTCCGGGGGACTGGCTCCTCCAATGCTGCTGACACTGATGGTGAGCCTGGCTGCTTTTACGTCCTTTTATTTTCTACTTTTGCAATACAAAGTGTCGGCGAAAAATGACGAAAGTTTAATAAATACCCTTAGGGAATCGATAAAGTCACGGTAAAATTTATTATGAGGTGTATAAAATGGAGAATGCCGCTTACCTGTTCACCGCTTACGCAATCGTCTGGGCGGTAGTTTTTGGCTTCATCCTGGTGTTATTCAACAGGCAAAAGAAACTCCGCCAGGAAATTTCCTCTTTAAAAGAACTCTTACAAGAGATACAACCCGGAAATAAAAGCTGATAAAGGCCGATTGCCGGGGTATACTGCTCTGGGATGAGGAAAGGGGAAAGCTGTTTTACACGGTTCATCGCGTTTTTTCAACTGATTATATTGGTGAAATGTGCCTGGCACCCGGGGAAGGAATACCAGGACAGGTAGCCCAAAGCGGAAAAGCCACGGTGGTTAAGGACATTTCCAGGGATGAACGGGCTGTCCGCCAGAACCTCGTAGCAATTGAGGGGCTGCACGCTTTTGCCAGCATTCCTTTACACGCGAACGACAGGGTCCTGGGTGTCCTCAACGAGGTTCACAGAATAATTTATGAACTGCGCCCGTCCATGCTTGACGACCTGGGGCTTGTTGCAGCAACTCGCTGGCTGTTAGATAATAATCTAAAAAATGCAGGAATAATGGCAAATTTTAAAATTATGGGCAAAGTCAGAAGACTGCCGACAGCGGTGGAGACTACCCTGTTCAGGGTCATCCAGGAGGCAGTAACCAATATAGCCCGGCATTCCCATGCAAAGAATGCCGAGATAGTTATGCATTTTAAACCGAAGGCCCTGGCAGTTCAAATTAAAGATAACGGGGATGGATTCAATGTGGAAGAGGCGATGGGTTCCAAAACCAGGCCGCGGGGACTTGGGCTCCCGGGGATGAAAGAGAGAGTAGAATTAATGAACGGGAAACTGTCGATAAAGTCCCGTCCCGACAGCACCGGCACGAAAATAGCCGTCGAAATTCCTTTTAAAAAAGAGGTGGCAAATGGATAAAATAAAGATCCTCGTGGTGGACGACCACGCCATATTACGGGATGGAATACGAGCCCTGATAGCCCTTTATGATGATATCGAAATCATCGGAGAGGCATCCGAAGGCAAAGAAGCCATAGAAAAAGTCCACGAGCTTAGTCCCGACGTAGTTGTAATGGACATTGCCATGCCCGGAATGGACGGGCTGGAGGCTACTCGCCGCATAAGGAAGAAAAGCCCCAAGGTTAAAGTGCTCATCCTGACACAGCACGACAACAGGGAATATGTTCTGTCGGCTATTAAAGCCGGAGCTGCCAGCTATATCCCCAAAAAAGCCCTGGGATCTGAACTGGTAACGGCAATTCGCGCCGCTCACAACGGCGAGTCATTCCTTTACCCTTCGGCAGCGGCAGCCCTTATCCAGGACTATCTCCAGCGGGTTGAAGGGGAAGAGCCTTACGACCGCCTTACTCCCAGAGAAAGGGAAATCCTCAAACTCATTGCCGAAGGCCATACCAGCAAAGAAATCGCGGAGATGCTTTTTATCAGCTTTAAAACAGTGCTGGGTCACCGCATGAAAGTCATGGAAAAACTCAATTTCCACAACCGAACCGAGCTTATCAAATATGCCATGCGCAAGGGACTGGTAACAATGGATACATGAGTGCTATAATATACTTTAACGTTGATACATTTCTGGCATCAAATATTGTGGGTACATACTAAACATGCGGCGGGAATAAATATATATAAGTTAACATTGCCCGGGGCAAATGGCTGAGACGGAGTAACAGCAGATGGGCACGGGTCAGTGGCGGAGGAACCAGTACCCCATAAAATTTATTGAAACAATATTGTTTAATTTATCGTTAATCTGGCATGGAGGAACAACTACATGAAATTTAAGAGATTTTTAGCCATTTTTTTGGCCGCTGGGTTAGCTTTTGGCGGCTTGAATTTAATTTTCATTGGCCAGGCAGGGGCCGCGGAGAGGTCCATCGTTCTGGTAGCAACCTATCCCTCGGTATCAAGCCCCAGAGACAGGGAAGTCAACATAGACCTGAAAATAATCAACAAGGGGACCGACGGGGAGATAGTGGATTTAGCCTTCGTAAAAGCTCCTGTGGGCTGGGACGTCAGCCTCCGGCCGCAGTTTACCCGGCTTGATATCAGCTCCGCTTATGTTGAAGCTGAAAAAACACTGGAACTTGAATTCCACGCCACGCCGCCCAAAGATGTGGCATCCAGTCTCTACGTTTTTACGCTGCAGGCAACTACAAAAGACAAACAGCTTACTTCTTCGGTGGACATAAATGTCACCATCACAGGGGAGGCAAAAATCGAGTCCGGGGTTAAACTCAATACCCAGTACCCGAGTTTGAGCGGCAACTCCACCTCCACCTTTGAATTCAAAGTGGACCTGGTAAATGAAGGAAACGAAGACCTCTCCTTTGACGTGCGCGCCCGGGGCCCGGCCCGCTGGAATGTATCTATCAGGCCGGCGTGGGAACAAAAAGAAGTATCCACTGTCCGGGTCAAGGCACGGGAAACCCAGGGACTCGATGTTACCCTGAGACCTCCCTATGATATTAACGCCGGGGAATTTATAACTACCCTGGTGGCTTCCTCCGGTTCCATCCAGGACGGTATAGAACTCAAGGCTATGGTGACCGGTACTTATACCATGGCCATGGGCACGTCCACGGGCAGGTTAAACACGGATATTACCGCCGGTGATAAGAGAGACTTGACAATAATAATAGCCAACCAGGGGACGGCAGACCTGAAAAATATCAGCCTTACCGCCAGCAGGCCGGATGACTGGAACGTCACCTTCAGTCCTGATCGAATCGATACCCTGGAACCGAGCAAAACCATCGAAGTTGGGGTAAAAATAGAAGCCCCCAAGAACACCATCCCGGGAGACTATGCCGTTACACTCAGGACATCGGCGGAGCAGGTATCCCAGAGTATAGACCTGCGGGTAACAGCAACAGTACCTACCCTCTGGGGCTGGGTTGGAATAATCATAGTGGTCCTCGTTGTTGCCGGCCTGGCAACGGTCTTCACCATCATGGGAAGGCGTTAGTCCATGGTGGACAAGCCAGTCGTAGTCGAGGCAATAAACCTCACAAAAAAATACGGGGAAGCGACAGCCGTTAACCTGCTCAACCTGCAGGTCAGGCAGGGTGAAGTCTTCGGTTTCCTGGGACCTAACGGTGCGGGAAAGACAACCACCATACTGATGTTCCTGGGCCTAACCGAACCCAACTCCGGCTCAGCAAGGGTATGCGGTCACGATCCCGTAAAAGACGGACTAAAGGTGAGGAGAACCACCGGGTACCTGCCGGAGAATGTGGGCTTTTACGAAGACATGTCCGGAAGGGAAAACCTGGTCTATACGGCCCGTTTGAACGGTATTTCCTATAATAAAGCCAAGGGCAAGATAGACGACCTCCTTTCCATGGTAGGTTTATCGGACAGGGCCAACGACAAAGTGGAGAAATACTCCAAGGGAATGAAACAGCGGCTGGGCATTGCCGATGTCCTGGTAAAAGATCCCTCTGTGGTTTTTTTAGATGAACCGACTATCGGTATCGACCCTGATGGAGTCCACCGTGTCCTTACAATCATAAACCAGATAAGCAGGGAGCAAAACATAACCGTCTTCCTCTCCTCCCACCTTTTACACCAGGTCCAGACGATTTGCGACAGGATCGGGATAATGGTGAAGGGGAAGCTCGTAACGGAAGGTTCCATGGCAAGCCTTGGAAAAGATGTGTCCGGTTTTGACCGGGTAAAGATAGAGGTGCAGGCCACGGGAACAGTAGAAAAGCTCAGCGATACGGTCGGCCGCCTGGAGGGAGTTAAAGGGATAGAAAGGTCCGGAGACCTGCTGATTATCGACGCTGAGCGGGATATCAGGATCCTTATCTCCAATGCTATTTCCAAGCAAGGTGAAAGTCTACTGCACCTGAAACTCCAGGAGTTCGTTCTGGAAGAAATTTATATGAGATATTTTCATTAGGATGCCATGAGCGGATTAGCAACAATATTAAGAAAAGAATTAACGGACCAGTTCAGAAGCAAACGCTATATAATCCTTTTTCTGCTCATCTTATTAAGCAGCGGTCTCGCCAGTTACGGCGCTGCACAATCGATAAGGGATGAGCTTTCCAGGGCAACCGCTTCGACCTTCGTCTTTCTGAGGCTCTTTACGACCTCGGGCGGCGTATTACCCTCTTTCCTTTCTTTCATGGGATTTCTCGGGCCCATCGTGGGCATTGCCCTGGGATTCGATGCTATTAACAGCGAGCAAAGCAGCGGAACCATAAGCAGGGTCCTGTCTCAGCCCATCTACCGTGATTCTCTCATTAATGGAAAATTTCTGGCAGCGATTACCATAATCGGCGTGATGTTCCTGAGCATTTTCCTGATTGTCGGCGGGTTAGGGCTGCGCTTACTGGGAGTGCCACCCAGTTCCGAGGAAATCGTGAGAATCCTCGTTTTCCTCGTTTTGTGCGTGGTTTATGTTGGGTTCTGGATGGGGCTGGCAATCCTTTTCTCCATATTTTTCAAACGACCCGCCACTTCGGCCCTGGGTGTCCTCGCAATCTGGTTGTTCCTCAGCGTCTTCATGTTTATAGTAGCCAACCTTGTAACCACTTACGTTGTATCCGACAAGTTGGGGCAGCAACTCACCCAGGAAGAATTTGCCGCCCGGCAGCAGAGCGTGCGCGATAACGTAATGCGCATCTCCCCTTCCACCCTTTTCGAGGAAGCTTCCGTTACCGTCTTAACTCCCACGGTCAGGAGTTTAGGTCCTTTGCTGTCCACCCAAACTACCAGGCTGGTACCCAATCCCCTGTCGCTGGGACAAAGCATGGGACTGGTTTGGCCCCACCTCACCGGGCTCATCGCCCTTACCGCTTTATGTTTCGGAGGGTCCTATGTTTCCTTCATGCGGAGGGAAATCAGGTCAACCTGAAAATTTAATCCCGGCAGCGGTATCCAATTATTCCGGGTTCTCCGGGTATTTGTAAAATAGATATAGCAAAATATTATTTGCCCGTTTAAAAAGGGCCCGGTGGTATTTTTAACAATACCGCCTGAATAGCGGGCAATTCTCCTGGAGTATTAAGCTACCCGGACAACACGATAAAATTATTTGGATAAGATAGGAAACTTTTTTAAATGATTTCCATATCCCGCCTTTTATGCGGTGGAGTTGCCACCGGAGACAACCTGCGCTACGGAAAAGGAGCCGCACCCAACAGCCCCTTAAAAGCCCCAAAAGACGGACGTCCGATAGTAGTATGGAATTGCACCCAGCGGTGCAACCTCCACTGTGTTCATTGCTATTCCAATTCAACGGACAAACCTTATGACGGCGAGTTGTCCACAGCAGAGGCAAAAAAGTTCATCCAGGACGTGGCGGAGTTCGGCATCCCCGTGTTACTGTTTTCAGGGGGAGAACCCCTTCTCCGGCCTGACCTTTTCGAACTTGCCACATTTGCCCGCAGCCAGGGACTCAGACCTGTAATATCAACCAACGGCACACTGATAGATGAAGCAGCGGCAGAACGGCTGGCCAGGGTGGGATTCGGAGAAATCGGCATCAGTCTTGACGGGATAGGGGAAAGCAATGACAGGTTTCGAGGCAAACAGGGAGCATATAACGATGCCCTTCAGGCTATCAGAAACTGTATCAGGGCAGGGCAAAAAGTGTCTCTAAGGTTCACAATCACCGGTCAAAACGTACAGGACCTGGGCGCTATATTCGACCTTGTAGAAAAGGAAGGTATTCCCAGGGTCTGTTTCTATCACCTTGCTTATTCAGGCAGGGGGGCCAAGATCCAGGACAGTGATATCACCCATGAGCAAACACGGGCAGCCGTGGACTATATTTGCAGCAGAACACAGGACTTCTATAAGAGGGGGCTGGAAAAAGAAGTGCTAACGGTGGACAACCATACCGACGCGGTTTACCTTTACCAGAAAATCCGGAAGGAAATGCCCCACCGGGAGGCAGAGGTCTTGAAGCTGCTGACAAGCAACGGGGGCAACAAGTCGGGTATCAGTATAAGTTGCGTGGACAACCTGGGAAATGTTCATGCCGACCAGTTCTGGTGGCATTATTCTTTTGGCAGCGTAAAACAGCGGAAATTCGGCGATATCTGGCTTGATACCTCCGATGATTTGATGAAGGGACTAAAAAACAGGAGCGGCCTGCTAAAAGGACGCTGCGGACGTTGTCATTATGTCAACATTTGTAACGGTAACCTGCGGGTCAGGGCGGAGGCTGTCTACGGGGATGTCTGGGCCGAAGACCCTGCATGCTATCTTACGGAAGAAGAAATATCCGGGTAAAAGGCTATTCCAACAGTGACAGACCAGAGTCAGAACAATAAATCCGTGGCACCCCCGCGCCTGGTGGCCTGGGAAATAACCAGGCGGTGTAATCTCCACTGCTCCCATTGCCGGGCTTCCTCGGAAAATGCCGCTTATGAAGGAGAGTTGACTACGGAAGAAATTCTTTCAGTAGTTGACGGCATCTGCCAGGTAGGAAGCCCGATATTGATTTTGAGCGGCGGTGAACCCCTGGCCCGGCAGGACATCTTCACCATTGCAGACTACGCTGCTTCCAAAGGGCTGCGTGTTGCCGTGGGTACCAACGGAACGCTGCTCACACCTGAAATAGCTGCCAGACTGAAAAAAGTACCTGTCGCCAGGGTGAGTGTCAGCATAGATTTCCCCTACCCGGAACTTCAGGACCGTTTCAGGGGCGCTCATGGGGCTTTTCAAACAGCCATGAAAGGTATAGAATATCTTAGAGAAGCCGGCGTTGAAATACAGATAAACAGTACCATCACCAGGCAAAACGCTTCTTACATCGCGGCACTCCTGGACCTGGCCCTCAATGCAGGAGCCGTGGCCTTTCATCCTTTTATGCTTGTTCCCACGGGAAGGGGGAAAAACCTCGGCAATGACGAATTACCGGCAGAAGAATACGAGAGAATTTTGAGCTGGATTAACGATAAGCAAATCGAACTCGGTGAAAAAATATTTTTTAAACCGACCGACGCACCTCACTACTGGCGGATAATCCATCAAAAAAAAGGTAATATGCAAAACGTTTCCGGAAGTTACCACGGCAGTCAACAAATGCCTTCCCGGCAACAACAGCACCATGGAATTAATGCCATGACCAGGGGATGCCTTGCCGGCAGCGGTTTTTGTTTCATCTCCCATACGGGAAGGGTGCAGGGCTGCGGGTACCTCGACGTTGAGGCAGGGAACGTAAAAAAGGATAGTTTCAAAGATATCTGGACCCGCTCACCGCTTTTCATGGAACTCAGGGACCTTTCGTTATTAAAAGGGAAATGCGGGATTTGCGAATTTAAAAAATTATGCGGAGGCTGCCGCGCCCGGGCTTATGAAATGACCGGGGATTACCTGGGACCCGAACCCTATTGTATCTATGAACCGGCAAAAATGAAAGAACACACCGCTTTATGAAACGTGCCTTCTGTTTAAAAAGTTTTTACACATCAGTTAGTATCCAGAGGAGGTATAAATGATGGAACTGGATTTAGTTGAAAAACAATTATTGAACGAAATCCAAAATGAGGTACCCTTAGTGGGAAGGCCTTTTCGGGATATGGGGTTTAAGGTGGGGCTGGAT
>JAUYHV010000289.1 GCA_030689845.1 Dehalococcoidia bacterium | reverse complement strand
GCCAAAGCGTTCTCAATAATTTCAATCCTCTTAACTTTGCCTTCGCCGTCCAGTTCCACAGGCACCATGTCTATACGCCAGGAAGATGGCAGCCGGCTGTGATGCTGTAGATAGTAATAGGCCAGGCTGGCGAGCTTTTCCTTCTTTGCCCGCGTCACCGATTCCTCAGGCGAACCGAAGGAAGTCCCGGACTTTGTCCGGACTTCAATGAAAACCAGTTCCTTTTTGTGTAAAGCTACGATGTCTATTTCCCCCAACGGGCACCTGTAGTTCGTTTCCAGAACCCTGTAGCCGTTTTTCTCCAGGTATTTCCGGGCAAGTTCCTCCCCATACGCTCCCACTTCCTTTTTTGTCAGTGTTACCGGGGGATTCGGGGATTTGGGCAGCTTTTTAAAAAGCCTCAGCCAGCGCATAGCTCTCTGTTACAATTCCATGGCCAGTTGATTTTTTTTGAGTGGAGCAAAAGACCGCCGGTGGATAGGACACGGCCCGAGACGCCGCAGGTTTTCCAGGTGCATCCCGGTCCCGTAGCCTTTATTACTGGCAAATCCATAGCCGGGATACTCCCCGTCCAGACCCGCCATCAAAAGGTCCCTGGCAACCTTGGCCAGTATGGAGGCACAGGATATGGAGAGGCAAAGCCGGTCGCCGTGGATTATGCTTTCCTGGGGCAGCTTAACGGAAGGGAGTTTTAAGGCATCGATGATAAGGTGGTCCGGCTGTGGATCGAGATTCTGAACAGCCTCCTGCATGGCCATACGGGTTGCTTTGATTATTCCGTTGGCGTCAATATACTCATGGGAAACTACGCCCACACCAAAGCTCAAAGCCGACTCTTTGATATACCCGGAAAGGCGCGAACGCTGCCTGGCTGAAAGTAACTTGCTGTCCCTGACCTGGTGAATCCAGGCTGTTTCCAGGTTCTCGGGAAGTATCACAGCAGCAGCAGCGACGGGCCCCGCCAGAGCGCCCCGCCCCACCTCGTCGATTCCAGCGATGAAGTGGTACCCCTTCATGGCCAGGTGTTTTTCTATTTTGAAATCCAGCGTGTCCTCCGCTTAAACGTATCACCGAATGCCGTATTTTAACACACCCGGAGTTTTTTTCATCAAGAATATTGACCCCGGAGGGTCACGGAGAGTCCGATGATACCGGGAACAGGTTTTTCGACTACGCTCAAAATGACAGGGAGGTGCAGTGCCCGGAATGGCGGAGAGTTTTTTAAAAAGGAAGGCATAGATTTTACCGCCAGCAGAGATTCGCCACCTTACCTCATGGCTAAGGAGAATTGTGGCCTAAAGCATTGGAAACGGAACCTGTTCCCTCGATAATGCCGCCGCCCAGTACGGTTTCACCCAGGTAAAAAACCACTGCCTGCCCCGGGGTGATAGCCCGCATAGGCTTATCGAACTCGACACGAGCGCAATCGCCTTCTATTGATAAGGTAGCCTGCGCCGGGGAAGTCCTGTACCTGATTTTAGCCTCAACTTTTACCGGGACCTCCGGAGCCTCCCCGCTCACCCAGTTGAGGTTGCCCGCAAACAATACTCCAGCATACAGGTCGCTGTCATCACCCAGGATAATGGTGTTTGTGGCCGGTTCAATGCGCTGGACAAACACCGGCCTGCCAAAACTTGCCCCAAGCCCCCGGCGCTGCCCGATGGTGTAAAAAGCGATGCCTTGATGCATGCCCAGGTAATTACCTTCTTTATCCCGGATTTCCCCGGGAACACAAAGAGAACTCCGGGAAATAAACGAACCATACCGGCCGTCGGGGATAAAACAAATTTGCTGGCTGTCTGGCTTGGCGGCTATGGACAGGTCCAGCCTGGCGGCCATTTCCCGCACCTCTACCTTGGTATGGTCTCCAAGGGGGAAAAGGAGCCGGTCCAGTTGTTTCTGCCCCAGGGTATACAGAACATAGGACTGGTCCTTGGTCCCGTCCCTGGCTTTCTGCAGGCGGTACCCCCCGGGTGCGGGAACTATTCTGGCATAATGGCCCGTGGCCAGGTAACGCCCCCCCAGGGCCAGTATGCGGTTGAGCAATATATCGAACTTAATATGTTCGTTGCAGGCCAGGCAGGGGTTCGGTGTGCGCCCAAGGTTGTACTCCTTTAAAAAATAGTTGACAACACGCTCTATAAACTCATCTTCGAGATTCAGCACATAGTGAGGTATTTCCAGCCGTCTGCACACCTCCCGGGCATCCTGGATATCCTCCACCGAGCAACAGGGTTTTTTTTGTCTGCCCGGCCCCCGCTTTTCTTCACACCAGAGGTGCATGCTTATACCTACAACATCGTATCCAGCCCCTTTTAAAAGGGCAGCGGCCAGGGAAGAGTCGACCCCTCCGCTCATGGCAACGAAGACCTTGTTTTGTTTATCCGGCATTTCCGCCTGGGTATTAATATCCATACAGGTTTTTACGGCTGTCGATTGTCGGCTATTTTAATAACCCGCTCACTTTTCCCCAGATGGCTTTTTCGATTTCCTTTTTCCCCATGCTTGCATCTACGACAAACCACCTCGAAGGCTCCGCCGCCGCCATTTCCAGGTAGCCGTTCCGGACCCTCCTGTGAAAATCCAATTCCCGCTGTTCAAATCTGTCATCATCCCCCTCGCTCTTACGCCGCAGGCCGGTTTCAGGATTTAAGTCCATTAAAATAATCAGGTCCGGCTCGAGCCCGGCCGTCGCCAGCCGGTTGGCTGCGACAATCTCAGGCAGTTTTAATCCAAGACCATAACCCTGGTAAGCTAATGTTGACCCGGCATAACGGTCGCACACCACCATGGTTCCCCTGTCAAGATTGGGCCGGATAACCTCCCTTACAAGCTGTGCCCTGGAGGACAAAAAGAGAAACAGTTCCGCCTCGCTGACCATGTCTATACCGGTGGCTTTTTTTAACAACCGCCTGATCCTGGCTCCCAGCTTTGTGCCGCCTGGCTCGTAGGTTAACAGAACAGGTAAGTTTTGCCGTTTTAAACGCCTGTACAGGGCTTTGGCCTGGGTGCTCTTGCCGCAGCCCTCTACTCCCTCAAAAGTAATAAAAATACTCATAATTTTGGCTCTTTTTCATTTCAAGTGGGTAAACTCATCCTTACTCTGTCCAATCAAACGAAAGTTTCCATTCCGACGAAAGAAAGCTTCCATTCCGACGAAAGTCGGAATCCAGAATTCTATAAAATATCTTTGTACAAGTCTCTCCATTCTGGATTTTCTCTTTCAATCAATTCTATTTTCCACCGCCTTTTCCATTCCTTTATCTGTTTCTCCCGTTGAAGAGTT
>JAUYHV010000280.1 GCA_030689845.1 Dehalococcoidia bacterium | reverse complement strand
CCCTTGGGCGGGTAGGTCTTATAATGTATATTGGACAGAGTAAGGGTGAGTTTACCCACTTGAAATGAAAAAGAGCCATTTTTTTAAAAGGCCGGTATTTTAGAACTGTTATAACTTTTTGATTTTTGGTAACATGGTTATAAATCATTTTCCCGGCGCCCATGGTTCACATGTAACCTGTCCTGACGCTAAAGGGACAAAACCGGAGCGTAACTTTTGCCCGCAGAGTTGTACTTGAAAGGAGTTTGCCATGGCATCAGCCAGGGACGTCATTGAGGAGCTAAAAGTAAAGGCCAGGCCGGACCAGCTTGATGGAATGGCCCGGTTCGGAATAGCCCCGGAAGGAAGGCTGGGAATAGCCATCCCGGAACTCAGGAGCATGGCAAAAAAACTGGGGAAGGACCATGAACTGGCCTTGGAACTTTGGAGAACGGGAATCGCCGAAGCGAGAATTTTGGCGTCCATGGTCGATGCTGCTGATAAGGTTACCGGAAGCCAGATGGAGGAATGGGTCGAGGACTTTAATTCCTGGGATATTTGCGACCAGGTGTGCATGAACCTTTTTGATAAGGCGCCCCTGGCCTGGGAGAAAGTCGCCGAGTGGTCGGAAAGGGAAGAGGAGTTCGTAAAACGCGCTGCTTTTACCCTCATCGCCTGCCTCGCCTGGCACGATAAAAAGTCAGGGAACGAAAAGTTCGTTTCCTTGCTCCCCGTCATAATAAAAGGGTCAACGGACGAACGTAATTTCGTTAAAAAAGCGGTGAACTGGGCCCTCAGGCATATTGGTAAAAGAAACGTGGAGTTGAACAAAGCCGCCATAATCGCCGCAGAGCAAATCCGCAAACTCGATTCAAAGGCGGCCCGGTGGATCGCCTCCGACGCTATCAGGGAACTGCAAAGTGATGCCATCCGGCGGAAATTGAAATCGTAATTCTTGAACTATCACCTTTACTTCCCGCGAAACACCATAAATTCCCCCTTAATCCCCCTTTATTAAAGAGGGAAATAGGGGGATTTGAAAGCACTTTTATAAGTTTCGCGGGAGCCTCGATACCGGCAAAAAATGGACAAACATGTTTCAACAGTAATAAAATACCGTGGTTTCCGGTAAAACGCTGGTCGGGATTTTGTGAAGGAAACTACATTCTCCTTTATCTGTCAAGGGTTCGATAATCCTGCGTGCAAAAACCAGTTCCGTCGAAAGGAAAGGGTTCATGAATAATAAGTCCTGGCCGCTGGAATCTGGATATATTTTTCAAATACATGGTTATCAGTTCGGTTTCGTTTGTTATTATTATGGGCATATATGACCTCCTGGTCCGGCGTGTGGCTATTTTGCGTTTCCTGTTCGGGATGCGTCCCGGAAAACCATAGCAGGCAATTAAAGTATTGAGGATTAATTCGTCCAGTCGACCTTGTTGTTGAAAGAGGAAAATTTATGAAAACAAAGATTATTCAACAAACCGTGACTTTTGACGTTCCAGCCAATGTAGTTTACGAAGCTCTTGTAGATACCCGGAAACACTCTCGTTTCACCAGGTCCAGGTGCAGCATAAGCCGCGTCGTCGGCAGGAAATTTAGTGCCTACGATGGCTATATCGAGGGGGTTAACCTCGACCTGGTGCCGGATAAAAAAATCGAGCAGTCGTGGCGTGGAAGCGACTGGCCAGAGGGCCATTATTCCCGGGTAACTTTCCTGCTGGAAGAGGAAAAAAATAAAACGAACCTGACCTTTACCCAGACCGCCGTCCCGGAAGAGTTTTTTGATGACATCTCCCAGGGGTGGTACGATAACTACTGGGAACCCATGAAAGAGATGTTTAAGAAAATGAGGAGAAAAAAGAGCATTGGCCTGGAAAAAAGCTAACCCGGACCTGATAACTATACTTGAAAAGAGCCTTTCTGACTTTCAATGCGACCGGAAGTTCATGTTCGGGTCCCCGACCTTCTTCGTCCGTAACAACATGTTTGCCGGGGTGCACCAGGACACCATAATCATGAGATTGTCCGAAAAGGACAGGGAAGAACTTTTTAAACTCTACGACGAGGTAAGCCTGTTTGAACCCATGGAAGGCCGGCCGATGAAGGAATATGTGGCCCTGCCCGAAGAAATCTGCATTCAAGCTGAAATATTGCGGGAATGGCTCGGCCGTTCGTTCACATATGTTTCTTCCCTGCCGCCAAAAGAACCCAGGCGTACAGGTAAGCGCAAAAAAATAGTTGAATATTATGCAGGTTATTTATAATAATAAACAAAACGCCCGGCATATATGAGTAAACTGAAGTATTATAATCGCCAATAATAAACGACGGGAGCCATATTTTCAGCATGAATACTTCGAAAATCGACGAACTTTGCATCAACACTATCAGGTTTCTGGCCGTGGACATGGTCCAGCAGGCAAATTCAGGGCACCCCGGAGCACCCATGGGAGCCGCAGCCATGGCTTATGTGTTGTGGGACAGGTTTCTGAAACACAATCCGGCCGACCCGAAATGGCCGGACAGGGACCGCTTCGTGCTATCCGCAGGGCACGCATCAGCCTTGCTTTACGCCTTGCTGCACCTTACAGGCTACGACCTTTCACTGGATGAACTAAAACGGTTCAGGCAGTGGGGAAGCAAAACGCCGGGTCACCCTGAGTATGGCCTGGTCCCCGGAATTGAAACGACCACCGGTCCCCTGGGACAGGGATTTGCCAACGGTGTCGGCATGGCTATTGCCGAAAAGCGGCTGGCCGCTCTTTACAACCGTCCCGGTTACAACATAATCGACCATTACACTTATGCCCTTGTTTCCGATGGCGACCTCCAGGAAGGTGTTTCTTCGGAGGCGGCATCTCTGGCCGGAACTTTTCAGCTCGGTAAACTGATTTATTTGTATGACGATAATAAAATAACCATCGAGGGAAGCACGAAAATCAACTTCACAGAAGACGTCGCCCTCCGGTTCCAGGCTTACGGCTGGCAGGTTATAGGACCCATCGACGGTATGGACACCGGCAGCGTTGATAAGGCTATTAAGGCTGCTCAAGAGGATAACATCCGTCCGAGCCTTATTATATGCCGGACCGTTATCGGCCAGGGAAGCCCGAATAAAGCGGGTACCGCATCATGCCACGGAGAACCCCTGGGAGAAGAAGAAGTGAAACTGACCAGGCAGGCCCTGTCCTGGTCCTGTGACAACACTTTCCTGATTCCGCCGGAGGTCACAGAACATTTTCAGTCGGCCTGGGAGCGCTGGAAAAAGCGGCAGCAGGAATGGGAGGCCCTCATAGACTCATATAAAAAAGAGTACCCCGGGGAAGCCGGGCAGTTATTTAAAGACCTTTCAGGGGATTTACCGGAGGGGTGGGACCGCGACCTGGAACAGCTTTACAGCCCGGCAGATAAGCCCGTTTCTACCCGGGAAGCCTCGGGAAGGATTTTGAATGCCATTGCCCCCAGGGTGAATTCATTGATGGGAGGTTCAGCGGACCTGGCTCCTTCAACAAAAACCATCTTGAAGGACCAGGGCCATTTCGGAATAGATGATTACCGCGGGCGGAACATGCACTTCGGTGTCCGGGAGCACGCAATGGGGGCAATTTCCAACGGGATGTCCCTTCATGGAGGAATAATCCCTTACACCGCGACATTTTTTGTCTTCTACGATTACATGCGTCCTTCCGTACGTCTTGCGGCCCTGATGGGAATCCGGGTGATTTTCATTTTTACCCACGATTCGATAGGTCTCGGCGAGGATGGGCCCACACACCAACCCATCGAGCACCTTATGGCGCTACGGACTGTCCCCGGCATGGTAACGGTCCGGCCGGCAGATGCCACGGAAACGGTGGAAGCATGGAAAATTGCCATGGAACGCCGCCAGGGCCCCACTGCGTTGATATTCAGCCGACAGAACCTGCCGGTTCTGGACAGGTCTGAACTGGCCCCTGCCGCCGGGGTGCGCCGCGGGGCATACATATTGTGGCAGGCGGCACCTACCCCGGATTTGATAATTATTGGAACCGGCTCCGAAGTCCACACCGCTGTTGAAGCAGGAAAACTGCTTAAAGAAAAGGGAGTAAATGCCAGGGTCGTGTCCATGCCTTCGTGGGAACTGTTCGATTCCCAGTCCCGGGACTATCGGGTTGAGGTATTACCTCCCGGGATCACCGCACGGATTTCCATAGAAGCCGGCGCCACCATCGGCTGGGAAAGGTATGTAGGCCTATCGGGAACTGCCATAGGTATTGATCGCTTTGGAGCGTCGGCTCCTTACAAAACCATTTTCGAAAAGCTTGGTATAACTTCCCGGCGTGTGGTTGATGAGGGACTGCGGCTCCTTGAACAAAAGTAAATCTCACGGGATTCCCCGCCCTGGTACTCCCGGGCCTCCTGTAACAATCAGAAGGAAAGGAAAAAAATCCAATGATTATTGTTTATACCGCGGTTGTTTTCCTCCTCGTAATCGTAGTGGGAATCATTGCGGGCGTTACGTTGCTGAAAAAGAAAAAGGAGGGAAAAATCGAGCCGCCGGACTACCGTACTTTTTTTAAGATGGGAATAATTATTACCCCATTTGGCCTGGCGGTAACCATTTTCTATTTTTTGATGCAGATACCCTTTTACGTGGCTCTTCCCATACTTGCCCTTGGCCTTTTCTACCTCTTCATAGGCTTGCGTAACCGGGATAAATGGAAAAGGAGAGTAAACTCATGAAAAATGCTACCCTGCTTTTAATAACAATATTACTTCTGGTCGGGCTTCCCGCCTTTACCTCCTGTTAGGGAGGGGGTAAAAGTGACGTCGAAATAACCGGGGTCGTCTGGAAACTGGAGTCCCTCGGGGAGGCTGGCAATACAGAGGCGGTATTGGCCGGAACTGAAATCACATTGGAATTCGACGGCGTTTCGCGTCACAATGACTTTCCCGGCATCAAGAGGGCATTCCGGTGCAGAAATATACCGTATTCAAAGGTAAAACTAAAGAAAATACGAGCCTATTGAGGTATTAAATAAACTTCTCGAAACGCTCTTTTTCCGCTTTGCATATAGGACAATTTTCTGGAGGCGCATCCCTGGCGCACAAATAGCCGCATACGCGGCACCTCCAAACGGGAAGCGGCAGGCCGGGGAAACCGCCGGATTTTTCCCGAGCTGTCGGTCCCTGTCTTTTCCCCGCCGGCGGGCGGCGCTCGGGTATCGGGGCGATATCCTTTTTACCCTGGGCAACGAGCCTGGATACATAAAGCCCGCAGTAACAGCAGCCGTATTCTTCCAGGTCAGCATCCCGGTAATCACAGGGGCAGATGATGTCGTTGTCCTCCTCCCGTGAACCCGAGGCTAACCTGCATGGACAGGCCCGGTAACCGTACCTTTGCTCGTTAGCCGACAGCCCTTTAACCAGTTCCCTGGTGAAACCGCTGTCGGGATTTAGATGGTACCCCCCGCTTTCAGCCCGGGATTTAAGCAGGTCATATAGGGTATCAACCCTCGTTTCTTTTTTCTTGGTCGGCCCCATCACATCCTCAATGCTTTTTTAATCTCGTCCTGTTTGTAGCCCACGATACATTTTTTATCGTTAACGACCATGGTCGGAAAAGAGCAACTCGGGTTCCATTTCTCCACTTCCTCCATGACCTTTTCTTTTTCTTCCGGGCTAATGAGGTCAACATCAACATAATCGAAGGCAACCCCGAGGTCGGCAAGAAATCTCTTTGTCAATTTACACCACGGGCACGTG